>JAQUTS010000128.1 GCA_028694275.1 Candidatus Gastranaerophilales bacterium | reverse complement strand
ACCAAAACAGTACGGCTTATCACAGAATAAATAATTCTGACGAAGCCATTAGTTATTTGAAAAAAGCTATTTCTTTATCACCGGATGACCCGCTTTTGCATACCGAACTTGCAGGGTTATACACAGAAAAAGGCATGTGGGAGCAAGCTTTAGTCGAATACAACCAAGTCATCAACCTCAAGCCCAATGATGCTTTTGTGTATGTAAGTATCGGAAATATTCTTCAGCAAAACAGAGACTACAAAGGTGCTCTTGATGCTTATATGCAATCGCTCAGACTTTGTCCCAGCTACAAATACAACTATTTGAATATAGCAAACGTCAAATTCTTGCAAGGAGACTACCTAGAAGCAGAAGAATTTTATTCCAAATTTTTATACTTTTACCCAAATAACACAGATGCAAGAGCAAACCTCGCGTCTATTTATTTCAAAACCAAAGACTTTCAAAAAGCCACTGGTGAATATGATTATATTTATACAAATATGCCCGATGATTTTACCGATTTTTCAAACTTTGCTCAGGCTCTTATCGAAACAAAACAAACCAAAAAAGCTATTGATGTACTAAATTCCGCAATACAAAAAGGCCCACAAAATGCCTCTTTGTATTCAAGTTTGGCATATGCATATTTCACCGAGAAGGAATACCCAAAAGCCATTGAAAACTACAAAATAGCTCTTGATATCAACCCAACTCTAAGCAAATCAAGATACACATATGCAAGTGCTCTTGCCCAAAATAACCAAAACGATGAGGCCTTGGCTCAGTATCAAGAATACCTCAAAGCCGTTCCGAATGACCCGAATGCTCTTTTTAATATAGGACTCATTTACAATAAAAAACAACAATACCAACAAGCAATAGGTACTTTTTCAAAAATTCTTGAAAAAAATCCTGACAAAATCGAAGTAAAAAGAGAAATAGCAAACAGCTATCATATGAGTCATAACTATCAAGAAGCGCTCAAATATTACTCTGATTTGTTTATACAAGACCCCAATAATATCAATACACTGTACAATATGGGGCTTTCATATCACAGTTTGAAAGATTATCCAAAAGCAATTGATTTTTATACACGGGCCCTCAAAATTCAAGACGACCAACAAATAAAAACCGATCTGTCAGAAGCCTACATAAGCCTTGGCAACCAAAAAACCCATGCAAAAGACTACAAAGGAGCCATATTGGCTTATAATTCAGCCCTTGATGTAAACCCAAAAGAATTTTATGCGTATTCAGGCTTGGCAAACGCATATTATTGCTTAAATAACAAAGAAAAATCCATCGAATGCTATGAAAAAGCCATAACAATAGACCCTTCCAATCAGAGTCTTTTCTTGGCTTACGGCAAAACTCTCGAAAAATTCGGCGAAAAGCAAGAAGCCCTTGGAGCCTATGAAAGAGCCATAGAAATCGACAGCAAAAATCCTGATACATATATTGCAATAGGAGACTCCTATTCTGACCAAAATCAACCAGACAAAGCTTTGGCCTATTACGAAAAAGCCATCCAAGCAGATGCTGATAACACAACTGCCCTAAACAAAACAGCAAGTATTTATAAAGAAAAAAACCAATTTGATAAAGCGCTTGAATACTATCAAAAAGTATTGATGATTGATTCAAAAAACACAGATGCGCTTTTTGATATGGGGTCGATTTATCTTACACAAAACAAACTGGCTCTTGCACAAACTTCGTTTGAGCTTGTCACACAGCTTGAACCGAATTTTGATTACGGTTTCTATGCTCTTGGTGTCACTGCGGAAAAACAAGGTGCCAAACAAAAAGCAATTGATAATTATACCAAATTTGTTAATTTGACCCAAAATGCTCAATTGAAACTTGAAATACAAAAAAAGATTAAAACACTAAAACTCAGCTAATATGAAAAAATTTCTGCCGTTAATTCTTTTAAGTATCTTTGTCCTGACAGGTTGCGAATTTGCTCTGGATAAAGCTTCTGCGGTGGTGTTTTTCAGCTCAAGCTTAATAACAAAAGAAACGTTTAAGCCTGATATCATAGAAGAAAATTTCAAAACAGGCGAACTCATAAACTACTGCGTTTATTCGAAAGAACCTTTTGCCACAAGCGAAGGGAGGATTCAAATCATCAAAAAAGAAGCCAAAGCAAGAGTATTGGGGTATTCTGTTTATCAAGCGAATGATATTATACTAAATCCCTCCAAAAACTGTTATACAGGTTCATTCACTATTTATTCAGAGGGGTTTTATTTACTTAGAGTGTTTACCAAAAACTCACCGGAGCAACCAATAGCACAAAAAACATTTTGGGTATCAGAATGAAAAAAATCATCCAACACCTCAGATTTTTAATAAGCAAACTCAACGCACCCAAATATACTCGCCACGGAAGCTGCAAAAAATGCGGCAGATGCTGCCGCGAAATAACTTTTAGGCTTGATAACAACTTAATTACAACCCAAGAAGAATTTGAAACCATACAAAAACAAAATCCTTTTTACAAAAATTTTTTCATCTCAGGAAAAGACCCGACGGGCACAATTCTTTTCACATGCAAGCACCTGTCTTGGGAAAACACCTGCCAAATCCATATCATAAGACCACAGATGTGCCGTAATTATCCTTGCAAAAAAGACAATCTAAAGCCTGAAACTTTCCTTGAGTGCGGTTATTATTTCAGAATAGATAAACCCTTCAAAAAATTTATACACAAGTGATGAATGCGCCGAAAGGAGATTTCTGCGATTATATATCAATGTAATTTCCAAGGCATTTAAAAAATGTTGCAATCAATTTCATTACAATTTTTATCCACAATACATTTTAGTTCTGTTGATAATGCTCTATATGGTCTTGTCATCGTATTACTGATTTTGGCTATGGCCTATAAAGCCTACTGCGACTACAAAATAAACCGCCAAGAAAAATTCTTATTTTTGGCGGTTATGTTTTTATTCTCTGCCCTTTTTGAAACTTTGCACTCTTGTATGATTTGGGGCAATCATTATATTGAATTTTTGAATGTATTCATAAATCGAATTTTCCAATGCATCGGTCTTTTAGGGATTTTATTCATCGGAACAAATCCGCCTGACAAACAAATCAACAAGACCAAATACGCGCTATTTTTTGTAATAGTGGCAAGTATAATTACCTTAGAATATTTCGTTGTCAGATTCAATCTCACAGAACCAATTTTCCCGGATTTACTCAATATTGTCACATCATTTATTTTTATAAGCATTCTTTTTGGATTTTCTCTTACAAGAATGTTCAATAAAGAACCCATTATTACAAGTTTTAATATCGGTTTATTGATTTTGTCATTGAGCAGTCTTTACATTATAGATATTTATTATTATGAATCTTTTTACAGGCATATCGTGCATATTTTGCGAATTGCAGGCAACTTGCTTTTGTTTTTAGGCTTTAACGACATCAAACAAAGCGTGCACCAATACAATCTTCGGCTCAAGCTTATTTTGCTCCCAAATATTTATATGATTTTTTTCTATATCCTTTTTATTGTTTTTGGAGATCTTCTTTTTGACATAAACCTTACACGAAACATCTATACAGGTTTTGTGATTTTCTATACAACTTGTCTTATTATACAATCAGTTTCTGTTGAAAGGCTCACGCGCCCTTTAGCCCAAATTAAAGAAAAACTGACAAAAATAATACCCGGTGAAAAACCGCCACCCATAAAACTTGAACAAGATGATGAAATAGGCCTCTTGGCGCAAAAAATCAATAGTGTATGGCAAACTCAATGGTCGTATTTTCAAGAAATCAATAAAAAACAAAACCAAATTCAAGAGCTCATGCACAATCGTGACTCTTTTATTGCAGCATTATCCCATGATCTTAAAAGCCCAATATTTGCCGAGCAAAAATTAATAGAATCTTTGCTCGAGACAAAAGAAAATATTCAAACAACCGATATAATAGATTACCTGGAAGAAATGTATCAAATTAATGATGAAGTACTACGTATAGCCAATAATCTTTTGGCTTCGCACCATTTAGAATGTGATGAATTTGAATTGAATTTGGAAGAAACTGATCTAAATATACTTGTAAAAAACATAACAAAAACCCTGCAATATTTGGCAAAAGAATCAAATATCAAATTACATCTTAATCTTGAAAAAAATCTAATAAAAATCGAAGCCGACAAAGATTTGATTTCTCGCGTAATAACAAATTTAATAAGCAATGCCATAAAACACAGCAAAAAATCAACCAAAATTGAAATCTCAACATACTCACAAAATGAACTAATAGCTGTGTCCATACAAGATAACGGAAAAGGAATTTCAGAAGAAGAAAAAGTTAATATATTCAAAAAATACCCGGGAGAAAAAAGAAAAGTCGGGACAGGCCTCGGGCTATACATATCACAACAAATAATATCTGCACACAAAGGCAAAATATGGTTCGAAACCGAAATTGATAAGGGTACGACTTTTTATTTCACACTACCTGTTAAACACTAAATACCCCATCTTTAAAGTTAAAAGATGGGGTATTTATTTTAAATTAGATCCTTGGCAACGAGCTATCTTCCCGGGAGGTTGCCCTCCGAGTATTGTCACCGCAAACAGTCTTAACTGTCGTGTTCGAGATGGGAACGAGTGTTTTCCTGTCGCTTGGTCACCAAGGAAGTCTTGTAATTAACCTAATTCAAGGTTCCTTGAAAGTCGCATAATGGAAAAAGTAAGGGTTTCTGATTACCGATAGATAGGAGAAGCCCTCGTTCTATTAGTACCAGTCGGCTACATGTGTTGCCACACTTCTACCTCTGGCCTATCAACCGGGTGTTCTTCCCGGGAACTTACTAGCTTATGCTATGAGAGAACTCATCTTGTGGTGGGCTTCGTACTTATATGCTTTCAGCACTTATCCGCTCCGAACACAGCTACCCAGCGTTTGCACCTGGCGGTACAACTGGTACACTGGAGGTTCGTTCGTCCCGGTCCTCTCGTACTAAGGACGACTCCACTCAATTCTCTTGCGCACATACCGGATATGGACCGAACTGTCTCACGACGTTCTGAACCCAGCTCGCGTACCGCTTTAATGGGCGAACAGCCCAACCCTTGGAACGTACTACCGCTCCAGGATGCGACGAGCCGACATCGAGGTGCCAAACCTCCCCGTCGATGTGGACTCTTGGGGGAGATAAGCCTGTTAT
>JAQUTS010000005.1 GCA_028694275.1 Candidatus Gastranaerophilales bacterium | reverse complement strand
AAATAAAGTCAAAGGGCATTTTGTCTTGCTTGATTCCATAAACGAAATTGCACGCGTAGTTATGCCTGATAAAAAAAACTTCGTTGATTTTGCCAAATGTGTCGGAAAAACAATAGAAGAAGACCTATCAAGACGTGATTTTTCGATAAATGCAATGGGATGTGACATACAAAATGGAACTGTCATAGATATTTTTGACGGACAAAAAGATCTTCAAAATAAAATTTTGAAAGTTTTTGATGAAAAAAACCTCACCGATGACCCTTTGCGAGTGCTTAGAGCTTATCGTTTCGCATCAAAATACAACCTGACAATAGAATCTAAAACCCAAGAAATGCTCCAAAAACACAGTCATCTACTTAATCAAAACAATACCGCAAAAGAACGCATTCAAATTGAATTTTTGAAACTTTTAGAAGGTGCTAAGTCAGCAGAAATCTTACAAATGATGAAAGATAACGAATTTTTGTATGAAATTTTTGCTGAGCTTAAAGAACAAGAAACTATCCCCAAAAATTCCCACCACCATCTTGATCTTATTGACCATTCCATTGAGACAGTAAGGCAACTTGAAGTATTCATAAACACCGAGCCCAAATGGGTTCAAGAACATATGCACAAAGACTTCATCCTTGGTATAAGCAGATTGGCTTTTTTGAAATTGGCCACTCTTTTGCATGACATAGGTAAACCTCAAACATGGGAAATTGAAGCCGATACGGGACGACACAGATTCATAAGGCATGACGAAATAGGGGCGGATTTTGCAAAAAAAATCCTAAAAAAACTCAAATACAGCAACAATCAAACAAAATACATATCAAAACTCATAAAACATCACATTTACCCATCACACCTTTTGCGATCAGAAGTAACTGAAAAAGCCATACTAAGAATGTTCAGAAGATTGGAAGATGAAACCATAGATGTGATTTTGCTAGCCAAAGCCGATAGACTCTCAGCCAAAGGTGAAGAAATAACAGATGAAATTATACAAAAAAATATTCAAGGGCTTGAACTTTTGCTCGAAAAATACAAAACCGCAAAAGAAACAATGAAACCCATCGAAAAACTTCTCTCAGGTGAAGAAATAATGGAGCTTCTTGAAATAAAAGAAGGAAAAGATCTCGGAAAAATCATCAAAGAACTCAAGGAAGCCCAGCTTTCAGGGGATATAAACACCAAAACTGAAGCCTTGGAATTCGTAAAGAATGTAAAATTATATTAAATTATTACATAGTATACGCAATTGTTGAACAACAAATGTTTTTAATACTATGTGGTAACAAACAGAGGAGAAACTTTTTTTACATACTAGTTAATAACTAAATATTCTTTTTTGGTTAATAAATAACCACTTACAGAGGGCTAAGGCCCTCTATTTTTTATTCAACGGATATCCCAAAGGGATTGGACGATAGCGACGTAGGAATCTTTGATTTCACAGGAGCAATATTCAACGAATATCCCAAGCCTAATTGCAGCAAAGTCCCTCAATATGATCAGAAACCAAGCCCCAGTTTATTTCTTGCATAACAGCTTTGACATATTTGCTTTTGTTTATTCCATGATCAATCATAAATGAATGTTCCCAAGTATCAATAACAACAACGGGTTCTGCCTGAATCGGCACATGCATATCATGAAGATCAAGAGCAAAGTTTTGGAATTTGTTTTCTTTTTTGTTAAAGATCGTAACTGCCCATCCTGCACGAGATGACATCGCAGTTGCCTCAAGATCCATAAGATACTCGCCCCAGGTAATAAATTCTTTTTCTATTGCCTTTTTAAAGTACTCAGAGGGTGGCTTGGGGCTGGCAGAAAGGCTCTCAAAAAACAATTCGTGCAAAATCATAGAGTTATAATTGTGAGTTTTTTCTATCAAAAGCTCCCTTACATGAGAATAATTATGA
Source organism: Candidatus Gastranaerophilales bacterium (assembly GCA_028694275.1). GTDB lineage: Bacteria > Cyanobacteriota > Vampirovibrionia > Gastranaerophilales > CAJFVJ01 > JAEWLZ01. Next base: position 23,459 of record JAQUTS010000005.1, on the reverse strand, counting down.
TTTGCAGCACCTTTATTGACTGTTTTATATTCAGAAATTATCTCATTCAATTTTTTTATATACCCCTCGTATAAGTTGACATGCAGCTCAAAAGCATCTTGGGAGATTGAGGTCAAATTCGGGTAAGTATACTCTTTAGGTTCATACATAAAACATCCGGCCATAAACGTCCCTCCTGTGTTCTCATAACTCTATCAAGGTTTTTCGGACTTTTTTATTCCCCGCTTGTACAATACCCTATCAGAAAAACCTTAATGTTAAGTTTTATTAAACAAAATGTATAGTATGCAAAATGTGGTACAAACCATGATATGACATGGTTTTGGACTATTAAAATATTTGTCTTTTAAAAAAAATTTTAAAAAGGGCTTAACAAGAGCAAAAAAAAGTGCTTTAATAGAACAATCAAAATAAACACAATCCTTGTTGTGAGCCTAATTGCCCGCAACAATATAATATAAAACAATTAAACATTTAGGGGGAGATATTGGGGAGACAAAATTACGTCTTCTCCAAGACAGAAGATTAATCTTTTTAAAGCGGCCGAAAATTGGGTCGCTTTTTTGTATAAAAATTGGGTTCTAATACTTTTTGCTTTCCAAAAGCACAGCCAAAACCGAAATATCAGCAGGCTTAATACCACCGATACGGGCTGCTTGCGCCAAAGTAACAGGTCGAATTTTGGTCAATTTGTCACGGGTTTCGCGTGAAATGTGATTAATGCTTTGATAATCAAAATTTGACGGAATTTTTACTTTTTCCATCTTGCCTGCTTGTTCTATTTGATCATTTTGGCGCTTGATGTATCCGGAATATTTAAATTCGATTTCAACCTGTTCACAAACATCAATTGGAAGCTCAAGAGCTTTTGTTTCTTCGTGGATTTGTTTTATAACCTTATAGTCAATATTAGGCCTTTTCAAAAGCTCTGAAACAGTTTGCACCTTATTAAGATTTTCGTTATATTGGGCCAAAACAGCATTAACCTCTTCCGTTGGAGAAATTTTGATTTTTTGTACGCGGTCAATTTCAGCCGAAATCATTTGTTTTTTATTCAAAAATCTTTGATATCTTTCATCAGAAATCAAACCGACCTTATGCCCGATTGGAGTAAGGCGCATATCAGCATTATCCTGACGCAAAATCAATCTGTACTCAGAACGAGAAGTTAGCATACGGTAAGGATCATCGATATCTTTTGTGACAAGATCATCCACCAAGGTACCAAGATAAGAACTATCACGAGAAAGCGTTATCATTTCTTTGTTTTGCAAGAACAAAACAGCATTTATACCTGCCAAAAGCCCTTGCGCAGCGGCCTCTTCATAGCCGCTTGTACCATTTATTTGCCCGCCGCAAAATAACCCCTGCACCCGCTTTGTCATAAGTGTATGTTCAAGTTGAACGGCAGGAATATAATCATATTCAACAGCATAGGCAGGTTTGATTACAGATACATTTTCAAGCCCGGGCAAAGATTGCAGCATTTGGATTTGGACATCCGCAGGCAAGCTTGTTGAAAACCCCTGAACATAAGTCTCATAAGTATCCTTACCCTCAGGTTCTATAAAAATATGATGAGAAGGATTATCGGCAAAGCGAACAATTTTATCCTCAATAGATGGGCAATACCTTGGCCCAACGCCTTTTATCAACCCTTGATACATAGGTGATTTATCAAGATTAGCCTTGATAATAGAGTGTGTTTTGGCATTTGTTCGTGTCAAATGGCAAGGAACTTGCGGACGAATCGGGCGATTAGGCTCAAAAGAGAAAAAATGAAGCTCTTCATCTCCCGGTTGAATATCCATTTTGCCAAAATCAATAGTACGAGCATCAACCCTTGAGGAGTACCTGTTTTGAGCTTTTTAACATCAAATCCCAAACTAATCAAACTATCAGAAAGCCCGACAGCACTCATCTCCCCAAGCCGCCCGGCAGGAAATGACTGAAGGCCAATAAAAATTCGCCCCATCAAAGATGTGCCCGTTGTCAAAACAACAGCACCTGCAAGGTATTCAAGGCCGACTTCATCCACCATGCCGCAAACCCTGCCACCTTCGACAAGAAGCGATGTTGCAGTACATTGTTTGAGAGAAAGATTAGGTTCACTCTCTATAATATTGCGCATATAAGACATGTATTCTTTTTTATCAGACTGAGCCCTAAGAGCCCTAACAGCAGGCCCTTTTGAGAGATTAAGCATTTTCATCTGGATATAAGTAGCATCTGTAGCTTCACCCATTACACCGCCCAAAGCATCAATTTCGCGCACAAGATTTGATTTGGCAGGGCCGCCTATTGCAGGATTACAAGGCATAAGCGCAATGTTATCAAGGTTCAAAGAGCATAACAAAGTTTTGGCTCCCAAACGAGCTGCCGCTATTGCCGCTTCGCACCCTGCGTGGCCTGCTCCCACAACTATTACATCGTACTTAAACATTTTATTATATCCTGCGCTATCTCTTCTTTTGCCATTGTATCAATATGATACCACTTAATTTTTGGGTTCGCACCAAACCATGTAAGCTGCCTTTTGGCGTAGTTTCGGGTGTTTTTTTGAATTTTCGCCCTTGCTTCATCAATGGTTGCATCACCATCTAAATATTCGCAAACTTCTTTATACCCAAGCGTGTCAAGAAGTTTCAACTCCCGTCCGTATTTAGCGGCAAGTCCTTCCACTTCATTTACAAGGCCTTTTTCAAGCATAACATCAGTACGGGAGTTTATTTTGTCATAAAGAAAAGCCCTGTCTTGAGCATTAAGGCCAAAATAAATTCCTTGATATTTGGATTCTTTTAAAACCTGTTGTTCTGATGGCAATTCTCCTGTGTGTTTATTGATTTCGAGGGCTCTTATCACCCTAAAAACATCATTAGGGTGGAGTTTTTGCGCCGCAACAGAATCAATTTTGACAAGCTTTTGGTAAAGCAAATCATTTCCGTATTTCAAAGCAAAATCTCTCAGTTCAGTCCTAAAATCCTCATCAGGAGCTACTTTTGGTATATCAAGCCCTTCTAAAAGGGCTTTTATATAAAACCCTGTCCCACCTGCGATGATTGGTGTTTTGCCTCTTTGTGAAATATCTTCTATTACAGATTCAGCCGCTGTGACAAAATCACTCACCGAATAAGTAAAAGTAGGTGGCGCAACATCTATAAGATGATGGGCTATGCCTTGTCTTTCTTGCATAGAAGGCTTTGCCGTGCCTATATCAAAGTCACGATAAACTTGCCTTGAATCAGCAGAAATAATCTCACCGTCCAAAACTTTTGCAATTTCTATTGCGATATCTGTTTTACCTGAAGAGGTTGGTCCAACCAGCGATATTATCTGCACTATGTTCCTCAAAATATACAAAAATTACCATTATAAAATATACGGTCATAAAGACCATAATCATAAGATTCAAAAGATCAAGAATAAAAACCCCTGCTGTCATTGCGCTCAAAAAGCTAAAGCTAATATTTGCAATCCAGTATGTAATGAATATTCCCAAACTCAAAAAAGGTTTGATAAAAGCTGACTTAATCCCGGTAAAAAATGCTTTGACGGGATTTTCACCGTTGAGCATAATTGCAGGAAACCAAAACATAGTCAAATAAGAAAACAATCCTACCGACCCGAGCATAAGCAAGTCCCACTTGACCAAAACAGACCTGTCTTTTGCACTCAAAGATTCAACAAAAGCCTTGAGTTTATTTTGATCAGAAAACACTTCTGAGAGTTTTTCTGGAGAGATATTTTGGGTAAAACCAATATATTTGGAACCCAAAAATCCGACAAGCTTGATGACCCCAAAAAACAGAAGCACATACAAAATGACTGCAATTGTTATCGGAACAAAAAATCTCCCGACAGCAGGCAAAAACTCACGAAATGCATTTATCGAAGCTTCCGCCTTTTCCTGAGGTGTTTTATACTCCACATGGGAGTTTCTGATTGCTGCTTGAAAAAGCTGAAACCATCCCGCCAAAAAAGCGCAAAAAAGACAAAAAACAGAAACCAAAAAAACTATCAAAACAGGGCTTATTCCTTTTGGCATATGGGTCAAGGATCCTGATACAATTGACAATAAAAGCATAAATAATATAAAAGGCTGCACTATCATTAAGTTTTCACGAAAAATTTTAAAAGATCTTTGCAAAAGAGCACCTAACATAATAAAACCCCTCATTCTGAGTACAAAACTATTATAGCAGACAAATAAACAGGTATTAACTTTTGTATTTTTCTTCTATACTAAATAGCAATTTCTCTTTTTGAGCATTTTTATTGCAGGTGCCTACAAAACAGGATCATCACGCGTGATAACACAAATTACTTCCAACAGACAAAATACAACTTTTGGAGAGGCTCTTTCAACAAGAAAACTAAAGACCTTTAATTCTGTTGCCAAAAAAGCACAAAATGCCATAAACCAAAAACTTGGAATCCAAAAAGAACAAAACATCTTCATCATCCCTGATTATTCATTACCAGAAGTCGCTGATAAAAACACAGGAATGGGACGGTTATTTTCAGATACTACAGAATCTGTTGTTAAGCTCATCAAAAACTATTTCAACCCAACAGATATAGAAGTCCTTCCGCAAAACACAATCAAAAGAATGTGGATCCCCGAAAAAACACCTGATAACTTTCCGCCTGATCACATCTTTGATCATTATTTTTCTCCTTATTCAGCAAATGCGATGGCCCTAGGCGAGCACAACATAAACCTTTTTGCCCTTACCGAAAAAAAATACGGTAACCTGCTTCAAAAAGATGAACTGAAAAATATTGTAGATTCAAACACACACAAAAACCTCGCAAACCCCGAAAATGAAATCGGCACAAGAACAATACCAAACCCAAGGGCAAAAATCCTTGAAAAAGCCTATGAAAGATTTTTGAAACAAAACACTCCTGAGCTCAAAGAAATGAAAAAAAACTTTGATGCATATAAGCAAGACCCCTTTGAAGAAAGAAGAATGGAAAAGATCTCCCTTTATGAGGTTTTGGGAAATTCGCACAAGGATCTTTTTGATATTCGCAAAACTTCTTTGGATGAACGAGAAAAAATCATCGCCAAAGCAAAACAAGATTACGCAAAAGAAATTGATCTATTTAAGTTCAAGCAATTTTTGGCAGATGAACACCACAAAGAAGGCAAAAAAATAATAAACGACCAAGGACTAGGCCTAATAGGCGATATGCATATAGGTTCTTTGGATTCTGATGAGTGGACAAATCCTATGGGACTTTCAGACCCGCATGAACACGGTATGCCTGCGCTCAATTTCAAACATATGTTCAACGACAATGGCTCTTTAGGGCCTGCGGGAGAGCATTTGAGGGACAAATTGACGTTTTTCTTGAAAAGATACGACAGCATAAGAATCGACTGCGGATACAAATTTTTTGAAAAACAACAAGCAGCCGACCCCAAAAAGCCAACACGAGTTTTGGAGCTGATTGACCAAGTCGTAGAATCCGTTAAGGGGCCTGAATTTGATAAAAGTAAAATCCTTTTTGAATTCACCGACCAGCCGCACAAAACACTTGTAGGACTAGGAAATCACACTGTTGTCAAAACAGTTCAATCACCCGATAGCATACCAAAAAACCTTAAAGAAGTAATAACGGGCATAGCAAACCATGACAACCAATCAGCCATAACTCAGGCAAAAGAGCGGGTCAAAAATCACCCATTCTATCACTATGACATCATCCCTATAGAAAATTACAAAGACATTGTGAAGGTGAAATTTGGAGAAATTTTTGCCACGCCCAGAAAACTTATTTTCATGGATGATTTTTTTGGAGTAGAAGAAAAATTCAACTTCGAAAACGGCAACAATGTCAAATCATTCCGCCACAGGCTCTCCCCTGATTTTGAAAAAGACTACCACCGCGCGCTCCAAAATGGTGATGGTTTCAACCTTATGGAAGCATACGGAATTGCGATGCAAAAACTCGGCATAGATAAAACAGACCCAAAACTATTGGAAGAAGTCTCAGAACAAGGAGCCCTTCTTCGTAAAAAAGGAGCCTTGACTCAAAAAGAAGCCGACTTGATAGAAACCCCACCTCCCACGCAGCAAAACAACAAGAAAAAATGGGCGATAGCTGCAGGTCTTTTACTTGCGGCAGCAGGAGTTTATGCCCCACCGACACAACCCAAAAGGCCGATACAAAATCAACCTCAAAGTATTTATAACGCAAAAAGCAACCCGTACGAGTTTATGCAAAGACAGCAAACAACAAATCCCTTTGCGGCAAAAGGGTTTTTGTGATAATATAAATACCCAAGGAGCTCAATTACAATGCGTCTCAACAAAGAACACAATCTGCCGGGTACTTTAATTTGCGTCGAAGGAATTGATGGAAGCGGAAAATCCACACAACTTTCAATTTTGAAAGATTGGTTAATCTCGCTCGGGCAAGATGTTATTTTTACAGAATGGAATTCATCGAATCTGATTTGCCAAACAACAAAACAGGCAAAGAAAAAAAACATGCTCTCACCTCGAACATTCAGCCTTTTGCATGCTGTTGATTTTGCCGACAGGCTTGGTCAGATTATTGTTCCTGCGATGAAGGCGGGGTTTATAGTTCTTGCGGATCGCTACGCGTATACAGCTTTTGCCCGTGATGTTGCCAGAAACGTCGACCCTCAGTGGGTGCGCAACATGTACGGATTTGCCATTCAACCTGATTTGGCCGTTTATTTCAAGGTTCCTGTTGAAGTTTCACTTGAGAGAATTTGTTCAAATCGTCAGCCAAAATTCTACGAAGCAGGTATGGATATGAAGCTCAGTCCTGACCCTTATGTCAGCTATAAGATTTTTCAAGGTCGTGTAATCAATGAGTACGACAAAATGCGTGATGAGTTTGGGCTTGTCAAAATTGACGCGACTGAATCAATTCATCAGCAACAACTTAAGTTTAGAGAACTTGTTAAAGATGTTCTTTTAAAAAAAGGTATCGAATTAAATGAAGGATAAAATCAACACAAAACACGGATATCCCGGGCTTTTGGTGGTAATTGAAGGAACTGACGGTTCCGGCAAAACCACCCAAATCAACCTGCTCAAAAGCTGGATTGAAAAACAATGCTACGGGGTCATCGTGAGCGAGTGGAAATCATCTGAACTCATTGCATCGGTCATAGACACGGCAAAAGAGCGCAACTTGCTCAATGCCAATACCTTCAGCCTTATGTACGCATCAGACTTTGCCCACAGGCTTGAAAACACCATCATCCCCGCTTTAAAATCAGGGTTTGTAGTTCTTTTAGATCGCTACACATATACAGCTTTTGCCCGTGATGTCGTAAGAGGGGTCAAACCAAAATGGGTACGCAAGCTCTATGATTTTGCGCCTGAGCCTGATTTGGTGTTTTATCTTGAGCAACCTGTTGATGTTTTGCTCAAACGCATCATTGCATCAAAAGGTCTGGACTATTACGAATCAGGACGTGATATTGGGCTCAGTACTGATTTTTATGAAAGCTTTAAAATTTATCAAAGCAAAATCCTTGATGAATACGACCAAATGAAAGAAAAACATCATTTCATTACACTTGACGGCACACAACCGATAGAAAATGTGCAAGAAAAAATGCGTGATGAAGTAGCAAAGCTTTTAGCTAAAGGGTCATTGAGCTAGTCTTCATCAATACTCAAAACAGCCATGAAAGCTTCTTGAGGAACTTCGACTCGTCCTACTGATTTCATGCGCTTTTTACCGGCTTTTTGTTTTTCGAGCAATTTCTTCTTACGCGTAATATCACCGCCATAGCACTTATCAAGTACGTTTTTGCGCATCGCTTTGACCGTTGTGCGAGCTATTACACGCCCACCGACTGCTGCTTGAATTGCAACTTCGAACATCTGACGGGGAATAATTTCTTTTAATTTTGATGCAAGCTTTTGCCCCACATGAAAGGCACTGTCCTTGTGAACAATAGTGCTCAAAGCATCAACGGGTTCATTCGCAAGCAAAATATCAAGTTTAACCAAATCTGAACGTTTGTAATCCGAATATTCATAATCCAAACTTGCATATCCCTTAGAACGTGATTTTAGCTGATCATAAAATTCTGTAATAACTTCTGATAAGGGCATTTCATATTCAAGATTGACCCTTATATTATCAAGGTAACTCATGTTTTTGTAAATACCGCGTTTTGTCTGACAAAGCTCCATAATAGTGCCCACATACTCATTGGGCAAAAGCACATTTACTCTTACATAAGGTTCTTCAATTTTTTCACGATACTGAGGATCGGGCAAATTGGTCGGGTTATCAATCATAACAACCTCACCATCAGTTTTTGTGACCTTATAAATTACACTCGGAGCAGTTGTAATCAAAGACAAATCATACTCACGCTCAAGACGCTCTTGGATAATCTCCATATGAAGCATTCCCAAAAATCCGCAACGAAAGCCAAACCCAAGTGCTGATGAACTCTCGGGCTCATAAGTAATACTTGAATCATTCAGTTTGAGCTTATCAAGAGCTTCTTTCAAATCCTGATATTCGTGATTTTCAACAGGGTACAACCCTGAAAAAACCATAGGAACAGCTTTTTTATATCCAGGCAAAGCCTCTTTTGATGGGTTTTCGGCATTGGTGATTGTATCACCCACAAGCTGAAAAACATCTTTGATAGACCCTGAAAGATAGCCTACATCACCTGTTTTGAGCTCTTTTACCTGCTTGCGAAGAGGATTCATATAACCAAGCTCGACAACTTCGTATGTTTTTTTGCTCGCCATAAATTTGATTTTGTCGCCAAGTTTGACACTTCCGTCGATAATCTTAAAATAAGCCAAAGTTCCAAGATAAGCATCGTAACAACTGTCAAAAACAAGCGCACGAAGCGGCTTATCAGATGTATCTTCAGGAGCGGGAACATATTCAACAATAGCCTCGAGCACATCTTCTATGCCAATGCCTGCTTTTGCACTCACAGGAATCGCATGCGAAGCGTCGATTCCAAGAATGTCTTCGATTTCTTGTTTGACCCTTTCAACATCAGCTGAGGGAAGGTCGATTTTGTTGATAACAGGGATAATCTCAAGATTTTGTTCTATGGCCAAGTACACATTAGCCAGGGTTTGCGCCTCAACACCTTGTGTGGCATCAACAATGAGCAAAGCCCCTTCACATGCCGCAAGGCTACGAGAAACTTCATAACTAAAATCAACGTGCCCCGGGGTATCAATGAGATTTAGAACGTAATCTTTGCCGTCTTTGGCCTTATAGTTCATACGTGCAGCTTGAAGCTTAATTGTGATACCGCGCTCACGCTCAATATCCATCGTATCAAGAAGCTGATTTTGCATGTCACGCTGTGCGATTGTGGCTGTTTTTTCAAGCAATCTATCCGCCAGGGTGGATTTTCCGTGGTCGATGTGCGCGATTATACAAAAGTTGCGTACGTTTTCAATTCTCTTCATAACTACAGTATATTATAAAAATAGGGGATTTGAGAATAACAGTAGGAAAAGATATTATGCAAAAAACACTATGGTTTGACACAATGATATTTATTTTTACCCGCCATCTGGCAAGTAAACTGCGGTTCTTTACGAAATGAAGAAAAGAGGGCGTAGCCCGAAGGCGAGGACTGTTTGAGCACACATAGTGTGCGAGTTCCGCAGCCTAACGTAATGAGTATTAGAACCGTGTGAACGAGAAGTAGGCGGGTCTTTTGGGGTACTTTTTGAAAAAAGTTCCTCTGGACGAAGTCCCCGTCAGAGCAAATCTTTTCCACTACGCGTGGGGCGGAAACTTTTTTTGAAAAAAGTTCCATAAAAAACATTCGCCTGTTTCTTTTTTCTCATATTTTCTAACGCTCATTACGCTAGGGCTTGCAATGCGTCAGCTGCTTAATGCAGCTTCCTTAAATGAGAAATTGCAGACTTTTGCTGGGCTACTGGCGCGCCTTTTTTTCGCTTCATTTCGCTAAGAAATATGGAAAAACTACACAAGGCGATTTTTTGCTTTTTGCAGAATATATCTCTCCCAAAAACAAAAGAACCCCCTATCAAAAGACAGAGGGTTCTTTCAAAGTTATTAACGAACTACTTGAGCAATTCGCCGACTGATTTGAATACAGCCATTCTGTTAGCGGCATCCACCTCAGCTTGAGCGTATAGAGCCTCAGCAGCATCAGGATTTGTTTTCTGAAGTGTTTTATAACGACCTTCACTTCTGATGAAATCTTGATAGCTTCCTTTTGGATCTTTAGCATCCCAAGTGAATGGTTGCTCGTTTTCAGGATTGTATCTGTAAAGTGGGAAGTATCCTGCTTCAACGGCACGTTTTTGCTCAGTTTGAGTTTTACTCATATCGATACCGTGAGCGATACATGGCGAGTAAGCGAAGATGATTGATGGTCCATCATAAGCTTCAGACTCTTGGAACGCTTTTAGAGTTTGACCTCTATCAGCACCCAATGCAACTGATGCAACATAAACATGACCATAAGCCATACTCATCAAGCCCATGTTTTTCTTATAAGTTGGTTTACCGCCGGTAGCAAACTTCGCAACTGCACCTGTAGGTGTAGCTTTAGATGCCTGACCGCCTGTGTTAGAGTAAACTTCCGTATCAAGAACAAGAATATTGACGTTTTTGCCTTGAGCCAATACGTGGTCGATACCGCCGTATCCGATGTCATTAGCCCATCCGTCACCACCGATAATCCATACAGATTTGTCAGTGAAGTAATCTTCATGCTCTTTTACTTTTGCCAAATCAGCACACTCACTAGAAGCGTATTTTGCAAGAACTGCTTTTGCATTATCTTGAGCTTTCATAGCTTCTGGGGTTTTTGAATTATCCCAATGAGCCATAGCCCCTTCTAATGCTTCTTTTAGATCAGCAGGCGTTTTTTCGTTTTCAAGAACTTTGTTAACGAAAAGCTTCAATGTGTTTCTGTTTTGATCAACAGCAAGTCTCATACCGAAACCGAACTCAGCATTATCCTCGAACAATGAGTTAGCCCAAGCTGGACCTCTTCCTTCTTTAGTTTTTGTATAAGGAATTGTTGGGAAAGTACCTGAGTAAATTGATGAACATCCTGTTGCATTAGCAACGATCATGTTTTCACCAAAAAGTTGAGATACAAGTTTGACATATGGAGTTTCGCCGCAACCACCGCAAGCACCTGAGAACTCGAATAACGGTTTTCTCAACATAGCACCTTTGATTGTTTTGGTTGTGTTTTTACCCATTACGTTATCAGGCAATTCATCAAAGAATTTGGCGTTTACAACTTCACCGACAGCCTCTTCAGCTTCAACTGAAGACCAAGATAAAGCAGGAGCGTCAGGTTTATTTATGTTGATAGGACATTGATCCACACAAACACCACAACCTGTACAATCTTCGCAGTAAACTTGTACTTTGAATTTTTCGCCATGATCGTTTGGTTTGGCATCTAAAGTTGTAAATGACTCAGGAGCATTAGCCAAATTTTCAGGCTCGATTAATTTTGTTCTGATAACAGCGTGAGGACAAGCTGATGCGCAAATACCGCACTGGATACAGTTTTCAGAATGCCACTTTGGAACTCTCGGAGCGATGCGACGTTTTTCGAGTTTTGCTGTACCTGTTGGAACTACACCGTCAACTGACATTGCAGAAACAGGAATATCATCGCCTTTTTGTTTCATTGAAGGCTCAATGATTGTTTTAGCGAATGCATCCGCATCATCCGGAAGCAATTTTACATCAGTAACGCAGTGAATATCCAAAGACGCAGGAACAGGAACTTCTTCGCAAGCATTGACTGCTGCATCGATAAGTGCCAAGTTCATATTTACGATATCATCACCTTTTTTCTTGAAGGTTTTAACAGTCATATTTTTCATTCCTTCATAAGCTTGTTCGAATGGAATGATTCCGGAAACTTTGAAGTATGCAACCATCATTACTGTGTTTGCACCTTTACCGCGAAGACCGGGCTGACTTTTAATAATTTCTTCAGCGTTGATATTGTAGAATTTGATTTTCTTGTTGATGATTGTTTCTTGCATTTCTTTTGTCAAATGGCAGAACACTTCATCTTTTGAATAATGAGAGTTCAACAAGAAAGTACCGCCTTCTTTGATGCCTTTAAGCATATCGTATCTGCCGACATAAGCGTATGTTGAGCAAGAAACGAAATCAGGAGCGGTAATCAAATATGTTGATTTGATTGGGCTATCACCGAATCTCAAGTGAGAAACCGTAACACCGTATGATTTTTTAGAGTCATAAGCAAAGTATGCTTGCGCATCTTTGTTTGTGTAATCACCGATGATTTTGATTGATGATTTGTTAGCACCAACAGTACCGTCAGATCCAAGCCCCCAGAACATACAGTTTGTAGTTCCTTCAGGTTCTGTTACGATGTGCTCTTCAACTTTCAAAGAAAGATTTGTCACATCATCTTCGATACCAACTGTGAATCCGTGGAATCCGTTGTTTTCTGCGTGTTTATAAACAGCCAAAACCATAGATGGTGTGAATTCTTTTGAAGACAAACCGTAACGGCCGCCGATGATTGTTGCATCTTTGTTTTCAATAGCTGCTACAACGTCCATGTACAATGGTTCGCCGATTGCGCCTGGTTCTTTTGTTCTGTCAAGAACAGTGATACGTTTCACGGAGGCAGGAAGAGCTTCGTTGAATCTTTTCACATCGAACGGTCTATATAATCTTACTTTTACCAAACCGTATTTAGTTCCGCGTTTTGTGTTCAAGTATTCGATAGTTTCTTCGATTGTTTCACAAGCAGAACCGATAGCTACGATTACATCTGTTGCATCAGGTGCTCCGACGTAATCGAATGGTTTGTATTGTCTGCCTGTTACAGCAGCAACTTTGTCCATATATTCTTGAACGATATCAGGAACCGCATCATAGAATTTGTTAACTGTTTCACGACCTTGGAAATATACGTCTCCGTTTTGAGCACCGATTTTTGTAACAGGAGCTTCAGGTCTTAGGGCTCTTTTTTTGAACTCTTCGATGTACTGAGGTTCTACTAATTTTGCGATATCATCGTATGAAATTTCTTCAATTTTGTGAACTTCATGAGATGTTCTGAACCCATCAAAGAATTGCAAGAAAGGAACTTTTGACTTGTAAGTTGCCAAATGAGCAACTAAAGCCAAATCCATTTCTTCTTGTGGTGAGTTGGCCGCCAACATAGCATAACCTGTGTTGCGACAACCCATAACATCTGAGTGATCACCAAAGATTGACAATGATTGAGCTGCAATCGCACGAGCTGAAACGTGCATTACGTGTGGAAGCAACTCACCTGCTGCTTTGTGCATAACAGGAATCATCAATAACAAACCTTGTGATGCTGTATATGTAGAAGTCAAACAGCCTGCAGCCAAAGAACCGTGAACAGCACCTGCTGCACCGGCTTCTGATTGCATTTCAGAAACGCTTACTGTTTTTCCCCAAATATTCTTTTTACCTTGTGATGCCCATTCATCAATCCATTCACCCATTGTAGATGAAGGTGTGATAGGGTAAATTGCTGATACTTCACTCAATGCATACGCAACGTGCGCTGCAGCGTAGTTACCATCAACTGTTATAGTTTTGCCTGGCATATTACTGGATCCTCCTTATATATTCTCGGCTAATGACCATTTATTTTTGTGGCGTAATAGGAAGATCAAATATGAAGCTTGATTTTACTGCATTTGAGCAGAAACCAGGTTTTTATCCCCGGCCAAAAACACTCTTGCATCTTTTTTCTTGAGCTTCTTGAGCATTTATTCTACCTTTTAACATCCGTTAATAAGATACTACAAACACAAATTGTAAACAAATTTTTTGTTAAAACGTTGTAAATTTGGCAATTATACAGTCAAATTTGTTTTTATTAACTAGTAAGGTTGTATCTGTTTTTGGATTTTTATGATTTCAAGTTTAGGAAAAATCGTATATTCTACCGCGAAAAAAAGTCAGCCGACTGCAATAGAGTCGGCCTTTAAGCACGAGTTCATAAGGCATACAGAAAAAGCAGCCCAGAACCTTGATCAAGATATGGTAAAAAGACAAGAGATTTTCTCATCTGTCTTAAGTCCTTTAGTAAAAGGCCTTGAAAATGTTACCGAGATGATCCAAAGACTAAAAGGCAAAAACGGCATCAGCGAAAAAATGGTTCGCAAAATAAACGGCATTTTCAACGAGCCAAATAAAGCAGATCAAATATTCGACAAATTCCTTGTCGGAAAAGGCGCAGCAGAATTAATAGATGACGGATTTGGAGCGAGAATTAAAATCAACTCCAAAACTTTCACGAACAAAAAAGGTGAAACAGTAGACACCATTGATGAGATTTTCGGCCGTATTCTTAAAGGTCAAAAAAAAGGCAAACTGCAAATCAAAGAAATTGAAAGTTACCACGGTAAAGGCTTTTCAGGCTACATAAATGAAGACTTGAAAAACACTCTTGCCTTGAATGATACAAAAGTATTTTCCAAAACCAAAGATGCAGGCTACACAAGAGTAAATATGATTCTTGAAATAGACGGTAAAAGAATAGAGCTCCAAATCGGCGGCTCTGATTTGCTTGGAAACAAAGAGCACATCTTCCATAACATAAGAGAAAATAAAAAAATCGACTTTTCCAAATATACAGACCAAGAAAAAGAAACAGCAAATAAACTTATACAAAGCTACAAAAAAATATTAACAAACACAGAAGGCAAAAAAGTCTTTGAATCATATTTGAATGATTGCTGGAAATACGATAAAGAGTGCTTTGACAAAGGTGTTGCAATGAATTTGGATGGAATGCCAAAAGTTCAAGATGCGTTTAAGAATTTCTTAAACGGCAATCCTCAACTCAAAAAAGCTTACAGAAAATACATAACTAATATAAAACAGAATATCCCTACAAATCGCATTGTCAAAATAAAAGAAGGTGACAAAATCATACAATACAACTTAGAAAACCTGAATCATTCCAAAAACAAAATGAACCCGATTCTTGATATAAGAGTGTTTGCAAACCTTCCGGCCTAAAATTACAAAATGTAAATTATTTATACAAATACTGTTCAAAAAATTCCTTGTTCATCTTTTACTAGTACAATCAAAAGAAAATAAGGAATTTAATTGTGATTAACAGTATCCAAAATCATTCCTTCTTGGATTTCAGAGGCAGACGAGTTAATGTTAAAAATAAATCGACTTTGGCGCAAAGATTTGGTCCAAAATCGAAGCCACTCCCTCAACCCGGAAGAAAAGAAGATAACCCTATAATAAAAAGCATAAAAGCAGCCTGCAATGCCCTTTATCTCAGAATCGGCAAAGAACCAAGCCCGAGAGTTCCCGTGGATATTCACCCTGAAGGAGCAGGAGACGTTTTTTTGAGTTGCACCAAACCCAAAACAATCCCGGGGATTGCATCCAAAAACGTTATCAAAGTTTCTGTCCATGGACCAGATGAACAAAGTTCAAGCGGTGCATTTTTATTCCTGAAAGAAAAAGGTTCTTTAAGTAAAATCAAAAAATCCCTCAAAAATCCAAACACTCCAAGAGAAATAAACCAAGCAATAACAAACCTTGCAGAAGGAATCAAAAGAGCAAGCTCCTCAGAGGCAAAAGATATTATTTAGCCCTCAAGAGCATTGGCACCCGATACAACTTCAAGCAGCTCTTGGGTGATAGCACCTTGGCGAGCTTTGTTGTAATCTATGGTCAAAATTCTTATCATATCTTCTGCATTTGTTGTAGCGTTTGACATAGCACTCATTCGTGATGCCAATTCACTCGCCTGTGCCTCAAGACAGGCCTGATAAACACTGTTAGACAGATACAGCGGAACAATTTTGCTCAAAACAGCTTCAGCAGAAGGCTCAAAGAGCATTTCAGGGTGCAAAGGAGCATTTCCGAGTTCGGCAGGAAGTTCTTTTGCTTCAGGCTCTGCAACTTTTACAGGCAAAACCTGTATAAGTTCAGGGACAAAAGAAAGCATAGACTTGAATTTAGTCGTAATGATTTCAATAGAGTCAATTGCCCCATCAACAAAACACTCTGCCATTTCTTCGATAATCATATTAGTAAGCCCGACTGTTACCATAGCAGGGAGCTTGGTGTAAGTACGAACGACTTCTACATTGTTCTTTTGGGTGAAATCTTTTAGGCCGTTTACGCCTTTTTGACCCATTATGAACAACTTCGCTTTGATATTTTGTTCTTTAAGTTCTTTTACGCGCGCAATTGCTTTTCTTACAATATTGGCATTGTATGCACCTGCCAAACCCTTGTTGGATGTGATAACAAGAATCCCGACTGTTTTGATTTCGCGCTCAGCGAGCAAAACAGGATAATTCTCAATTGCCACTTTTGACTTAACGCCGTCTGTCGGCTCAGCCTTTGCAGAAGTGTAGACCTTATCGAACACTTCTTTTATGGCTTGCGAGAAAGGTCTTGCGGCTTTCACTGCATTTTCGGCTTTTTTCACCTTTGCTGCGGCAACCATTTTCATCGCTTGCGTGATTTTTTGAGTATTTTTAATACTCTTTATGCGTAATTTTATGTCTTTTAAGTTTGGCATTTTTACTTTCCTTGATTAATCTTGAGCAAGACTAAAATATTGTATCTTTGAAGGTCTTAAGTGCTGCAAGAAGTTTTTCTTCCCCTTCAGAATCAAGCTTATCACCTGTGTTCAGATGCGCTTCTGTGTCTTTAAGGTTAGAAGATAAGTACTCAAGCCATTTTGCCTTGAAGTCAGATATTTTGGAGTTTTCAATATTATCAAAAATACCTTTATTTACCGCAAACAAAATTGTCGTCATTTGTGCAACAGAAAGCGGAGCGTTTTGTGGCTGTTTCAATACTTCAACAAGCTTTTGACCACGATTAAGCTGATCTTGAGTAGCTTTATCCAAATCACTTGCAAACTGAGCAAACGCCTCAAGTTCACGATACTGGGCAAGACCCAACTTCAAGCTTCCTGCAACAGATTTGATAGCTTTTGTTTGAGCAGCACCACCAACCCTTGATACAGAAATACCGGCATCAATCGCAGGTCTGATACCTGAGTTAAACAAGTCAGCATCCAAGAAAATCTGACCATCCGTAATGGAAATTACGTTTGTCGGAATATACGCTGATACATCACCCGCTTGAGTTTCGATGATAGGAAGAGCTGTCATTGACCCGCCGCCTAATTCATCTGATAACTTGGCAGAACGCTCAAGCAATCTTGAGTGCAAGTAGAAAACATCCCCGGGATATGCTTCACGTCCCGGTGGTCTTCTCAAAAGCAATGACATCGCACGATAAGCTTGTGCGTGACGAATCAAATCATCGTAAACTATCAAAACATGCTTACCGTTTGCCATAAATTCTTCACCGATAGATGTACCTGTAAACGGTGCGATAAACTGTGAAGGAGCAGATTCACTGGCTGAGGCTGATACGATAATTGTATAATCCATAGCTCCGAATTCTTCTAAAGTTTTGGCCAAACGAGCAACAGAACTTGTTTTTTGACCGATTGCAACATAGATACAAATTACATCTTTGCCTTTTTGGTTGATGATTGTATCAACAGCAATAGCAGTTTTACCTGTTTGTCTGTCACCGATAATCAACTCACGCTGACCGCGTCCGATAGGTGTTAGAGCATCAATAGCCGTAATACCTGTTTGAAGAGGCTGATGCACTGATTTTCTTTTTACGATACCTGGTGCGATTTTTTCAATCGGACGAGTTGCAGAGGCCTCGATTGGACCTTTGCCATCAATAGGGTTTCCCAAAGGATCAACCACACGTCCTAAAAGCCCGTCGCCTACAGGGACTGATGCAATTTTGCCCGTTGTGCGAACTGTCATACCTTCTTTGATATATTTGTATTCGCCCATAATTACAACACCGACATTGTCCTCTTCAAGGTTCAATGTGATGCCCATTGTGCCGTGGCCGTCATCGAACTCAACAAGCTCAGATGCCATTACGTTTTGAAGTCCGTAGACTCTGGCAATTCCATCGCCAAGTTCCAAGACAGTCCCTACATCTGCCACTTGGACAGTGCTGTCATAATTTTGGATTTTTGATTTGATAATTGAACTTATCTCATCCGGTCTTATTGCATTCATATTCACTACCTCTGTATTAATGTGCGCTTCATACTTTCCAATCTTGATTTCACGCTTCCGTCGATGATTTTGTCGCCGATTTTAAGCACCATGCCCGCAATCAATGACTCATCGACTTTTGTATCAAGATTTACTTTTTTCTGATAAATAGTTTCCAGTTTTTGTGCAAGTTTTGCCTTCATTTCTGAAGAAAGCTCCACAGCACTGATTGCTCTAATTACCAAAATATTATATTTTCTGTTCATTTCTTCTTTAAGAGCGTTAATAATTGCCCCTAAAGCAAAAATGCGGTTGCGATCAAGCAAGATGAAAACAAAATTCAAAACTTCTTGAGAAACTTTGCCTCCAAAGATCTCTCCCAAGACCGATTTTTTGTCATCTTTTGATATAGCCGGGTGAGACAAAAATGTCTTTAGGTCATCAGATGATTTTATAGTCTCATTAACCGCAGCCAAATTGTCATACAAGCTGTTTAATTCATCATCACTTTGAGCCAATTTAATCAAAGCTTGCGAATACCTCTTGGCTATTACTATTAACTTGTTAAAAGCTATATCTTCTTTCATCTATTTTACCTTTGTTTCATCAAGAGAATCTATAAAATTGTTGATGTATTTATGGTGAAGCTCATCAGTCAAAGAATCTTTAATCTTGCTTGTTGCAAGCTCATAAGCCTCTTTTGAAAGGCCGTTTATTACTTCTTCTGCGGCTGATTTTTCTTCCACATCTATCATTTTTTCGAGGTTTTTATCAATTTCTTCGACTTTTTGCTCCGCATCCTTTTGGATTTTGGAATACAAAGACTCTGCTGAATCCTTGGCATCCAAAAGAATTGTTTTAACTTGGTTTTCAAGTTCTTTCACATTTTCTTTGGCATGTTGAAGAGTGCTTTGCGCATGGACTTTTTCTTCTTCTGCTTTAGCAATTACTTCTTTGATTTGCGATTGTTTTGATCTCAAAAGTCCGATAACATCAGCTTTTTTGAAAACCCAAACGATAAAGCAAAAAACAAATACCATATTGATTACATTGGAGTGAAGTATATATTGAGCAAAGCTCATATGCTCCGCGGCGTGAGCCCCATGCTCAACAACATGTTCTGTCGCTGTTTCTGAAATTGTTGCAAGTATTGGTGTGAACATAATAATATACTTCCGTCTATACTAGTCGAGAATACGGCTGACAATATCATCCGCCAATGCACAAACCTCATTATTCAGAGATTCTCTCGTTTGTTTTTTTGATTGAGCGATTTTTTGTTTAGCCTCGACAAAAGCTGTATTTGCTTTCTCCGCGGCTTCTTTTATTGTTCTTTCTTTTGCTACGGTGGCTTCTTGAGCAGCTTTGGATACAATCTCTTTAGATGCTTCGCGAGTGTCTTTGAGTTCTTTTTCCTGTGTTTGAACAAAGTTCTCGGCAGCCTCTGTCATAACTTTGGCGTGTCTTTGGTTTTCTTCTATATATTCTTTCCTTTGATCCTTCATTTGCATCATCGGTCTATAGAAAATCACCTGCATTATCAACATAAAGAAGATAAAGCTTACGCCTATAACAATAAAAGTTCCGTCAATCTGTAATAACATGTTTTTTCCTTAAACTTATGCTTTACCCATCAAGATAAATGCAATTACAAGTGCGTACAATGCCAAAGCTTCGATAAATGCCAAACCGATGAACATCAAAGTTCTTACTTTTCCTTCAGCTTCAGGTTGACGAGCTGTTGCATCGATAGCTGCAGAAACTGCTGCGCCCATACCTAAACCAGCTCCGATTACGCCCAGGCCGACTGCAATACCCATTGCTAATAATGCTGCTGCATGTGAATCCATTGGAATTTCCTCCTATAACTAAACTAATTAATGACTATCAGATGTTGCCGCACCCACATAAGATGCGCTCAATATTGCGAATATAAATGCCTGAATGAAGGCAATAAATAATTCGAACAACATTACCGGAATAGGCAAGCCCACAGGCAATATTGAAATCAATACCATAATAATTATCTCGCCTGCCAAAATATTGGCAAAAAGCCTGACTGCCAACGAAAACGGACGAGTAATATCTTCCATCAAATTCATTGGTGCCATAAACCATACAGGCTGCAAATAATGTTTGAAATACCCGACAAGGCCTTTTTTGTAGATACCCGCACCTATATAATAAATAAGAACAATAATCGCCAAAGCGGCAGTTACGTTGATATCATTAGTAGGAGAGGCAAATTCGCCTTGTTTGAGGTGATAAAGCTTCCAAGGCAATTGACCGATAAGATTGGATGCCAAAACAAAAAGGAATAAAGAACCGACCAAAGTCACATGTCCTCGTCCCTCTACACCGATTTGGCCGACGGTGAGATTTTCGACAAAATCCATCACTATCTCGGCAAAAACCTGAAACAAATTAGGAATACGAGAAAGTTTGCGAGTCGCAAGGAAACAAACAATAATGACAATCGCCATACCAAGCCATGCTGTCAAAACCGTATCGAGGTGGACGCTTAATCTGCCCAAGTATGGCAGTGTAATATGTCCTATCCAGTGGTCTCCGAAATGAATCTGTTCCAAAACTTTTCCTCTATTCGAAATTAAGTTCTTTTAGACAAAAACGATTATAACCCTAACATGTTGTTTTTGGCTAGTATTTTTGGTGGATTTTATCAAAACATATATAGGGAAAAGTACGTATAGTAAAGCTATATTACTCGTTTAGGCAGTTTTTATTTCATATAAAAACATTTACCTTATTTTTTTCGCAAAAAGTTCTTCTTTTTGAGATTTTGACAGTTTTTTGATTCTGCACTCTTCACGCATAGCTTCTGATTTGGTTTCAAATTCTTTTATATAAACCATTTCTATGGGTTTGTTTGCTCTTGTAAATTTGGATGCTTTACCAGTCAAATGCGCCTGAAACCGCCTGTCAGGGTCATTTGTGTAGCCGCAATAAAGTTTGTTATTCTCGCACAAAAGCAAATATGTATAGTGTTTTTCTTCCATAGGGGTAATTTTAGAACATAAAAATATTTTAGGCTATAATATTTTGCAGAAGGTGAAGTATGCAAGATTTCATAGAAGTAATAGGTGCCAAGCAGCACAATCTCAAAAATATAAACGTCAAAATTCCAAAAAATCAGCTTGTTGTTTTTACAGGTGTAAGCGGTTCAGGGAAAAGTTCTTTGGCTTTTGACACGATTTTTGCAGAAGGTCAAAGACGATATATCGAGAGCCTTAATACTTATGCAAGACAATTTTTGGGGCAAATGGATAAGCCTGATGTAGAGCACATCGAGGGGCTCTCTCCTGCCATATCAATAGACCAAAAATCAACAAGCCACAACCCGCGCTCAACAGTGGGCACAGTAACAGAAATCTATGACCACCTCAGGCTTTTGTACGCCAGAATCGGTACACCTCATTGCCCTGAGTGCGGAAGAACAATTCAGCCGCAATCTGTCGATGAAATTGTCGATAGCATAATGAACCTCAAAGAAGGCTCAAAACTTCAGCTCCTTGCCCCGATAGTAAGAGGCAAAAAAGGCGAATACACGGCAACTTTAAAAGAACTTCAACAAGAAGGATTTATAAGAGTCAAAATCGACAACGAACTTTATAATCTCGAAGAAGATGAAATCAAACTGAACAAAACCAAAACTCATGATATTTCTGTCATTGTAGACAGAATAATCGTCAAAGAAAGTGCAAAATCACGCATTGCAGACAGTGTCCAAATCGCCCTAAAAAGAGCCGATGGCCTTGTTATAGTTGACAATGAAGGTGTTGAGACAACATATTCTGAGAAACTTGCCTGCAATCATTGCAACTTGAGCTTTGATGAACTTGAGCCCCGTATGTTCAGCTTCAACAGCCCATTTGGTGCTTGCGAAAAATGCTCCGGCCTTGGCGCACATTTTGAAATTAATCCCGAATTGATAGTTCCTGACAGTACAAAATCCCTAAAAGACGGTGCAATATACCCTTGGGCCAAAACAGGCAACCAGTACTACCAAGACATTCTTTGGTCTTTGGCGGCGCATTACAATTTTGATATGGACAAGCCCTTCTGTGATCTTCCGCAAAAAATAAAAGACATTATTTTTTACGGTACGGGATTAACGCGTGTACCGCTTACGTATAAAGACTTTCAAACAAAAAGAACACGTACCTTCAATATCCCTTTCAAGGGCGTAATTCCAATGATAAAAGGACGCTATGACTATTCATCATCAGATCTTGTCCGTGGCGAAGTCGAAAAATATATGACATCAATCCCTTGCCCTGCTTGTAAAGGAGCAAGACTCAAGCCGTTTTCTTTGTCTGTCACAATAAATGAAAAAAACATCCACGAAGTCTGTTCAATGTCGATAGAAGAATCATACGAGTTCATATCAGGGCTTTTCTTATCCTTAAATGAACACCAAATGAAAATCGCACACAAACTTCTAACAGAAATCCGCGCTCGTCTGAAATTTATGCTGGATGTAGGTCTTGGATATTTGACACTTGCGCGCTCATCAAACACTCTATCAGGTGGCGAAGCCCAACGCATCAGACTTGCAACCCAAATAGGTTCAGGGTTATCGGGTGTTTTGTACGTTCTCGATGAACCAAGTATCGGGCTCCATCAGGTAAACAATCACCAGCTTTTAAGCACACTTACAAAGTTACGCAATCTGGGCAATACCTTAATTGTGGTCGAACATGACGAGGACACAATCAACAAAGCCGACTGGGTCATAGATATAGGTCCGCGTGCAGGAGAGCACGGCGGAGAAATCGTAGCCGAAGGCACACTGGATGACATCAAATCAAATCCCAATTCACTCACAGGTGCCTACTTGAGCGGAAAAAAAGAAATCACAGTCCCAAAACAAAGACGCGAAGGAAACGGACTAAAACTCAAAATCAAAAACGCCCACTTGAACAACCTCAAAAACCTCGACGTCGAGATCCCTATGGGCAAAATAGTCACCATAACAGGGGTCAGTGGCTCAGGCAAATCAACACTTATTTTTGAACTTTTGGACAAATATGCCATCCACAAACTAAGAGGAAATACCCCCAAGCCCCAAGGTGTAGACGAAATAGAAGGCCTTGAAGAAGTTGATAAAATAATCGACATCGACCAATCGCCAATAGGCAGAACTCCCCGCAGTAACCCTGCCACATACACAGGCGTTTTCTCAGATATAAGAGATATTTTTGCAATGACAAATGAAGCCAAACTAAGAGGCTACAAGCCGGGCAGATTCAGCTTCAACGTCAAAGGCGGAAGATGCGAAGCCTGCTCAGGTGATGGAATAATCAAAATAGAAATGAATTTTCTCCCTGATGTATACGTCCC
>JAQUTS010000127.1 GCA_028694275.1 Candidatus Gastranaerophilales bacterium | reverse complement strand
TCATGGCTTGTAGCACAAGGGGCATGCTCAAAGTCAAGCTATGACATGGTTTTAGTTTTTTATGGGGCTGAAATGCATGTGTGACATGGGTTTTGGACCCTTGCCCTGTTTGGATTTTGCCTGTTTTTTGTAACGAAAATTTACAAATTATGTTTATAATTTGATGGCGTCAAGAATTTTTATGAGATTTTTTTCTTCTATTGAAATCGTCGAAGCCTGCTTGAGGATTGGCTTTGCGCAAAATGCTATTCGTTCTTGGGCATGGTGGAACATGCTAATATCATTTGCCCCATCTCCTATGGCGATGGTTTCTTTTGGTGATATTTGAAGGATGGTTTGTAATTTTTGGAGCATGATACCTTTGCTGTCGTTGAACATCATCTCACCACCTACAAACCCTGTTAGGACTGAGTTTTTACTGTGTAATATGTTATAAAAAGCACCGTTTAGTCCAAGGTATTCTTGCGCGGGTATGAGGGCATTTTTGAATCCTCCCGAAAAACATACAACTTTTATGCCTGCTTTCTGAAGTTCTTGGATGGTTTCTTTTGCGCCTTGTACGTATGGTAGGTTTTTGCATATTGTATCGACTTTGGATTCAGGTATGCCTTTTAGGTAAGAGACCCTGAGGGTGAGGCTTTCAAAAAAATCCATATCGCCTTCCATGGCTTTTTGGGTTATTGTTGCTATTTCTTTTCGCAGGCCTATTTCATCGGCGATAAATTCTATTGTTTCGCCGTCCATAAGTGTTGAATCAAAGTCAAAAACTGCAAGTTTGTACATAATTTCTCCTTGTTTTTATTTTAAATCAACTATTTTTATATTGCAGTATTGTAAATAGCGGATATTTTCTTGTAACTAAAAGTTAACAAAAACCATGGCGCAGAGGGGTTTTTAGGCAATTTTTTGTGAATCAAAAACTTTATATAAGGGTAAGGTTATATAGATTTATGTCATTTTCGGGTTAAGGAACAAGGTATATTGAGTATCAATTTTTATACAAATCAAGCGTATCAGCAGTATCCACAGGTGCAAAAAGATGTTAAAGGCACCAAAGAAACTGTTGATAAAGTTGAAAAAGTAGAAGATAACGTAGAAAAATCTTTTCTTGGTTCTTTGCCTCCTGTCAGAAGGCTTATGTCTTTGCCTGATAAATTGAATAACGGCGAATCTGTTGCAGCAGCTGGTGCTTTGGCTCTTATGGTGGCCAATTTCCCTGAGGATTGCCGTGATATAGCAGCTGCAGGCGGACAAATAAAAGATATTTATCATGGAAGAAAATACACTCCGAAATACAATTATGGACAATATCAGCACGATTTTTCTTTCTTCAAAGGTACTTTGTTCGAAGATTGGTACAAAGGAACCAAAAATAAAAAAGTGAAAAATGTTCTTGATAATTTATATCAACAAGATGAATCTATTTTTAATACCAAATTTGGCGAAAAAGTTCAGAAGTTTTTGGGCATAACATCAGGGAATTCAACACTAGCTCCAGGAATGAAAAATCGTTTTGGCTTTGATACATTTTTGACAGAAGTTAAAGCACCAAATGCTTTTGCCGAATTAACAGGACGTGCTCTTAAAAGAACTCCAAAATTGAGTTTGATTGCTCTTGCTTTGTTAGAAGTTCCCAAATTGTTAAAATCATTGAATCAGGGAGAAACTATGGGCGAGCAAGCGAAGAGCTTTGGTAAACAAACAGTAAAATCAGGAATAAATGTTGCAACGGTGACTGCAGGTATTGCATACGGCGGTGCATTCGGTGCTAAAAAATTCGGTGCTGTAGGCTCTTTGGTTGGTATGGGTGTTGGTGCTGTTGCCGGTGCTTTTGGCTCTAAGAAGCTTCAAGATTTGATTGCGTAGTTATCAGTAAAAAATAATCCCCCTTAGATAGAGAGATTATTTTTTCTTTTAAAAATTTGCTATTTTTTTATTTTTTAGGAAATTTAAATCCAAAAGCGTTATTAATAGCATGAATGATGGGACTTCCGCCATGGTCTTTTGTAAGCTGTCTCATAATTCCTTCATTGTCTTCTTTGGTATAATATCCTGCCCCAATATGTCCTAAGATAGTATTGAGTTTGCCAGCGGCTTTGCCTTCCTTGATTACTTCTATGTCTTTATTTGTTAATTTTGCTTCGAAGGCAAGAGTGTTTTTGTTGTTTATTCTAGCTCTTGATACTGATGGATTAAAATTTGTTATCATTTATTATTTCTTTCTTATTTTTTAGAAAACTTGAAACCGAAGCGATCATTAATCATGTGAACAACAGGATTGCCCCCGAATTTTTCTGTAACTTCTCTCATAATGCCTTTATTTGCTTCAAGCTCAAGTTTGGCTTCTTTTTCCCAAGCACCAATTTGCCCTAAAATCGTATTTATTTTTGAAGCATCTTTTTTATCTAGAGCTTCGATGAGTTTATTTTTTGGTATTTGCCATTGGAAATTTATGCTCTTATTGTTCATTCTGTTATGTGATACTGCCGGACTAAAATTTGTTATCATGTTGAATTCCTTAATAGAGTTACTTGCAAGCTATTTTAAACCTGTAAAGCCATGCTTTTGATGAAATGTTAAAAAGAATTTACATTTTCAATCGAAAAAATTCTCTGAAATTTTTATTTCAGGCTTACTCTTTTGGGATATGCCCAAAGGAAGTAATTCTGTATACAAAACAAAAAACCGAACCTGGGTTCGGTTAAAGTAATAGCTGGATTGTGTCTGGGTAAGAGTCGAATATAAATATAAGTAATGAACAATTGTTCAAGACAACTTATATTCTGTTATGTATATAAAAACAGAAGCAGGAAAAATAAAATATTCGCTACCTGGGTAATATGTTGGTATAATAAAAAAATAAAAAAAGAACTACTGAGACAAGATGATAGACCTAATAATACAAATATTGCTGGATATAGCAACTTTTATAACAAAAACTTTCAAATTAATCATAGAAAAACTTTCTGTGGCAGGTTTTGTTGCTGTTGTTGTTTTGATGATATTTTTCTTTTGGGATTTTCTAAAACTTCAAGCAGACCATATTGCAGCATATTATCTTATAGAAAAAGGTGACAATGCTTATCGTAATGCTCAATATATAGATGCAATATCAAACTATCAAAGGGCTTTAAGGCTTTATCCCGAGCATTATATTGCTCGTTATAATCTTGGCAATATTTATGTTGCATATGAGGATTATGAGCAGGCAGCGCAGTGTTATGAAGAAGCTTTGTATTACAAAGACGATTTTTTGAAAGCTAGAATAGATTTTGGCATCATTCTCGCTGATGGGCTAAAACGTATTGATGATGCTATTGAACAATACAAAATAGCTGTAAATTCACGCCCTCTTGATCTTTCAAAAGGGGCCAAACAAGATAAGGCAATAGCCTATTACAATATGGGTTTAGCGTATAAGGACAAATCGCTTTTGCTTGGGTATGACAAAGAAAAATCAAGAGAAGCCCTTGAAAATGCGGCAGAATCGTATCGAAATTCTTTAAGATTCAGAAAAGAAAATTATGATACATTCTACAATCTTGCTTTGACGTATCAGCTTTTGGGTGATTTTGAAAATTCACGCAAGTATTACTGCAAAGCTATTAATATGCAGCCTTTTAACTATGAGGCGCATTATAATTTTGCTATTTTGCTAAGCAAAAAAGGGCATTATTTTGAATCGGTAGAAGAACTTGAAAAAGCCGGCATAATCCTTGATTCTAAGGGTGATAGCTATCATACGATGTTTGTTTACAGTGTGCTTAATGACATAAGCCAAAGAGCCATCTTGAAGCAAGGGCTTAAATCATTCGTTGAAAAATCTGATAAACATCTCGACTATAAACCTGATGAAATACAATATGTTGATGGAAAAGTTGTAATATCTGATAAACTGGATAAAAGAATCCTTGAAAATATGAAAAGTTGTCAAATTTGTAAGGATAAGTAGGACTTTTTAATATGATTAGATTTGAACTTGAATTACTCGAAAAAATAGAAAAAATCTTATCCCAAAAAAACACAGCCACAGAGCTGTTTGACAGTCTTAGAGAAACTTTCAAGCAAGAACTCAAGGCGAACAGTTTCGAGTTGTTTTTTTATGATGAATTGACAGAAGACCTACGGAAGTTCTCGGCGGGGTGGATGTTTTCTTATGATAAAAACAACGACGATTACAAAAACTTTCTCAAACTCACACCAAGCAATTTTATCTTTAATGAGCTTTTGTTGGAGTTTCACAAATCTAATAGGGGCCTTATCAAGCTCTTATCAAGAGTGATTAAAGAAGAGACAAATATACTATATATTCCGATTCTTCAATCGGGCAAAGTTGCGGGCATGGTGAAGTTCAACTTTGTCAAATTTTCACCTGCGTTTTTGAAAACAGAGATTATGCTTTCTCTTAAAATAGCCGTCACGATGATTTCTCAATCGGTTTCCAACTTTTTGCTCAATGAGAGAATGAACACCAATATAAATTTCTACAATTCGATGAAAAATATTGCAAAAGTAATCGAAACCCAATATGAAACATCATATATAATACCTGTTATCGGTGAAATTTTGGACAGATTTGCTCCTGAGCATCTGATTTATATTTTTGCCTTTGATAAAGAAGAAAACAAAATTCTTTGGCCCTCAAATTACATTTCGGGGCGTTTGGATGGTATTTTGGAGCAGGTTAAAAAGAAGAAAAAAACCGTTCTCTCTGATGATAAACACACAATGGCATTTCCGATTATTACAGAAGACGGGATATTCGGTGCGATTGTAGCAGACAGTACATACTGCTCTATGAGCGAAAAACTGAGCGGTTATCTTGAGCAATTGGTCTATCAATCATCCATTACGCTTGATAAAGCCAATACTTATGCCGAAATCCTAAAACACGCAACAACAGACGCTTTGACCAATCTTTACAACAGAGGACAATTTGATAAACGCATAAGACAAGAAGTTGCAACCGCAAAGCGTAATAAAACTCCTTTGTGTGCGATGATGGTGGACGTTGATTTTTTCAAGAAAGTAAACGATACGTACGGACATGCTGTTGGTGATACTGTTTTGAAGGGTTTATCAGGAATAATTATTGAGCAAATTCGTGAAAACGATACAGCGTGTCGTTACGGCGGAGAAGAGTTTATCGTTATTTTACCTTTCACCCAAATTGAAGAAGCTCAAATAGTTGCAGACAGGCTTAGCAGTGCAGTTGAGGTATCACCTTTTGATATAAGCGGCTTTGGTGTCAAAAACCAGTCAGAACTTGATGTAACGACAAGTATCGGTCTTGCACAGTACAAACCCTCTGAGTCTATTCAGGAATTTT
>JAQUTS010000126.1 GCA_028694275.1 Candidatus Gastranaerophilales bacterium | reverse complement strand
ACGGCAAATCAAATAATACTTGTTATTGACTTCGATAATATCTGAGAGATTTCTGGTTTTGAATAAGAAATTTATCTCTCTAAGATCCTCATCCAAAAATATACTGTACACACTCTCTGTATCAGAATCCAAATACAAAAGATTTTTTCGATTAGATGAAAGAGTCAATTTGGATGGCTTGCCCGAAACCTCTATACGATCCACCAAATCCATATTTCCAAGGTCTACAATAGAAACTGAAGAGGAATTCTGGTTTGCAATATATGCAAGGTTTTTTATTTTATCGACAGCGACCGAGATAGGAAGCTGGCCTGAGTCGATTTCTTTTACAACAGCATTTTTATCCAAATCTATAACAGCAAGTTTTGGTGTTCCAAGCATAGACACGAGCAAATATCTCTGATCACGGGTCATAATTATATTAGACGGCGTGGAGCGAAGAGCTATTACCTTTAGCACTTTGCCTGTTTCAGGGTTTATAACATAAATTGCATTTGCCTGATAATTGATAGCGTATATCATTTTACCGCCTAAGCACGGATATGATTTAGAAAAAGTATTTTGGGCAGAACTCGGATTTTGTTTTTTTACCTGCTGTGCCTTTTGAGGGTCAAAAAACCTGTCAAAATCCTTAAAATAATCAAAATCATCGCCGATTTTTTCTAAAGGAATGGACAAATTACCGAGCAAAATTTCTAGTTCTTCAGGCAAAACAAGATTTTCAGGAACCAATAAATCCTGCGGCAAAAGCCCTCTTTTGACGCACAAAGGCATCTCATTATAAAAAATAACCGTAGGGTTACGGGTTTGGCTTTTTAGTATTTTTAACATTGCAAAGTTGTTATCAAAAAGCACCAAAGCAGGCTCTTCTTGTAATGTTTTACCGGACGGATATGTCAAAACAACTTTGGCCTGAGTGTCTTTTTTCAGTTCCATTGGAAAAACAGGCAAATATTGAGTTCCGCTGGGGTACTCAATCAACCCGTCAAAACGCACCGTCACGCCAGAGATTTCTTTTTTAAGTTTGGTTTGAATATTCAAAGGCAGCTCTGTCGCAAAAGCATTAACAGCCCCGAGCAAAAATACTAAAAATGTCAGTATAACCTTTTTCATCAAACTTCCTATTTTACATTTGCAAATTTACTTTTGATTTTTTCAAGCAAAGGATTTGCTTCGCCTTTTTTCTTTTCCAATTCCAAAAGCTGCTGATAAAGTTTTTGCTCTTCTTTGGATAAATCCTTTGGCATCATCACATCTATTTTAACAAACAAATCACCTCTTTGAGAAGGATTATTTAAATAAGGTAAACCTTGATTTTTGACCTTAAATACTTCGCCATGCTGTGATGAAGGATGAAGCTTCAACACTGTCTCACCTTCCATTGTAGGGATTGTCAAATTATCACCCAAAACAGCCTGCGCCACAGAAACAGGTTGCGCAAAATAAATATTTGCACCGTCTCTTTGAAAAACCTCATGCTCTTTTACATAAACAACAACATACAAATCGCCTGAAGGTCCGCCGTTACGACCTGCATCACCGGCTTGTGAAACTCTCATTTTCACCCCTGATTCAACACCTTTAGGGATTTTGAGGGATATTTTTTTCTTGGTATTAAGTCGGCCCTCTCCTTTGCATTCGCGGCAAGGCGACTCAATAACAGTTCCTGAACCTTGGCAATTAGGGCATGGTGTGACCTGCGTAAAATGCCCCATCATCGTACGGGTGGTTCTTTGAACCTGACCTCGCCCGCCGCAGGTTTGGCAGGTAGTCTTCTTGCTTCCGGGTTCAGCACCTGAGCCTGAGCATCTTTTGCATTCTTCGAGGTGATCAATTTCAATGTCTTTTTCAGTTCCGGTGAAAGCTTCTTCAAAATCAATCTCCAAATCAAGCCTCAAGTCACTTCCGCGGCTTGGAGCATTCGGGTCAGATTGGCGTCCGCCGCCAAAACCGCCAAAATCAAAATCACCAAACAAACTTGAGAAAATCTCATCGAGCCCGCCAAAACCAAAATCAAACTGAGATTGGCCAAAGCCTTGCTGATTGATACCTTGTTCACCGTATCTGTCATAGACAGCACGTTTTTCATCATCGGATAAAACTTCATAAGCTTTGCCCAATTGTTTGAACTTTTCTTCCGCATCGGGGGCATCGTTGACATCAGGGTGATATTTTCTTGCCAATTGTCTGAAAGCCCGTTTTATTTCATCTTTAGATGCTGTTTTTTCAACGCCTAAAATCTCATAATAATCTTGCGACATATCTTTTCCTATTTATCATTTATTGCTACATTTACAAGAGCGGCTCTTAGCACTCTGTCATCAAGCATATAACCTTTTTGCAATTCTTGAAGAACTGTATGGTCCTCAGCATCTTCTGTGGGCGTTTGCATAACTGCCTCATGCAAATTCGGGTCAAATTTTTGTCCTTGAGTTTCTATTGTTCTAAGTCCTGATTTTTGCAAAGCATCCAAAAGTTGCTTGTATACAACTTCGATACTTTCTTTGACCTGAGTTAAATCTTGTGAATCTTTGATGGATTGATTAGCTCTCTCAAAAGTGTCCAAAACAGGCAAAATAACCTTCAAAGTATTTTCAGCCCCGTATTTGAGCAAGGACTCACGCTCTTGAGCCTGACGTTTACGATAATTATCAAAATCAGCCGCCATTCTGATGTATTGGTTGCTGAGTTCTTCAACTTTTTGGCTCATAATCGCTATATCATCAGCAGATTCTTCAACCTCAGAATTTGTTTCTTCAATCACTTCTTCTTGTGGTTGTTCTGCATTTTTTATCTGTTCATCTTTTGAAAATGGGTTTTTCTTTTTATCCATTTTGATAAGTTCCTCTCATTCATCAGTTATATTTAACCATAAATATAAAAGCGTGTCGTTACAAAAATAGGCTATATAACTAACATTTTAGCCAAAATTGAATTTTTTACCCAGTTTTTTAAAAAAATCTTAATGATTCAAATCCAAAATCCGAACAAGCCTAAAACTCGACTCTTCCTTCAATAGCCTTTAAGATAGTCAACTCATCGACATACTCAAGGTCCCCGCCCATAGGCAAACCAAAGGCAATTCTTGTCACTTTCACACCAAAGGGTTTGAGGATTTTATTCAAATAAAGACTGGTCGCTTCCCCTTCAACAGAAGGATTAATAGCAAGAATGATTTCTTTTACGTTCTCATCGGTAGTCCTGTGCAAAAGCTCCTTCACTCGCAAATCATCAGGCCCGATGCCTTCAAGGGGTGAAATAAGCCCCTGCAAAACATGATAAAGGCCCTTAAATTCTCTTGTTTTTTCAATAGCAATAAGGTCTTTTGCTTCTGCGACAACACATATGGTACTTTTGTCACGTTTATCTGATGAGCATATTTCACAAGGATTTTGAGATGACAGATTGTAACAAACATCACAATAATTGATGGTCTGTTTTGACTCAATCATTACCCCTGCAAATTTTTCCACCTCGGATAATGGCATTTTTAAAAGGTGAAAAGCCATTCTTTGTGCTGATTTTGGCCCAATCCCGGGAAGTTTTTGAAACTGATCTATTAGTTTGGCAAGAGGTTTTGTGTACTGCATTTTTTAGCCCATCAAATTCCCAAATCCGCCAAGATCGCCAAAGCCATCAGGTTTTTCACCGGGAGCCTTAGGTTTTGGTGAAACACCGCCTCCTCCAAAGCCCGGAATATTAAGACCTGCTGTAACTGCGCTCATTCTTTCTTGTGCAACTATTGCAGCTTGTTTATTTGCTTCAACAATCGCACTTGCGATCATATCTTCGAGCATTTCAATAGTTTCTTTACTGACACTTTGAGGATTTTCAGGATTAATGGCTTCGGGTTTGATTCGAATTGTCTTAAATCTCGCCTGCCCGGTTACATCAACTTCTACAATACCGCCGCCGACAGCACCTGTAAAAGTCATTGCATCAAGTTCTGCCTGAAGCTTATTTGCCTGCTGTTGCATTTTTTGAACTTGCTGCATCATATTTTGCATATTAAACATTCAATTATCTCCTTGTAAAATAGGACCAGTATTGATTATAATAAAATAAATAAGTAAAAAAGTCACTTTTATTACAATGAAAAAAACAACCTACCTGGATGAATGTCTGCAAAACGGAATGGTCATAAGATGGCCAACTGGAATTATGCCAATCAAAGTGTATATTGCACCTTGTCGTTGGTATGCTTCTCAAGGCAGCGACAACTACACCTATAAAGCTATGGCAAAACAGGCTTTTGATGACTGGGCCCAAGCCTCAGGCGGCTTGGTGTTTTTTCAATTTGTCCCGACTCTTTATGACTCCCAAATCAATCTTGACTGGCAAAGAGTTGAGAGAAAATCTCTGGGAAATTGCAAATTCAGCTACGACAGCAAAAAAAGGCTCTTCTCCGCAGAAATAAGTATCGGCCTGACAGATGGGATTTTGCACAGTGATTACCAAAGCAAAAACGAAGTCTATCACACCCTTTTGCACGAAGTGGGGCACTCTTTGGGGCTGGGGCACAGTCCTTTCAAAGATGACATAATGTATGTTCCGCATCAATACGGCATAAGCAAATTATCCCCAACCGACAAAAAAACAATTCAATGGCTGTATAAAACCCCATCATCAATGAGTGCAAAAGATGCCATCAGAAAGCTTTGCAATGAGCCGTTTTCCAGTCTTGATGAGATGGTTATGTATATGGAAGGACATTATCAAAAGCCCCAAAAAGAACAAGCTCCTGAGCATCACGGATTTTCAAGCAGAGATCTTGTAAAAGAGCAAGAACTCATTGCTGATATGAATTTATACAACATTATGATGCAGCAAATTCAAATTGCTCCGCATCTCAAATCATACATCCAAACGCAAAAAACAGAACAAGAAGAGTAACTACTCTTTTATTGTGTTTTTCTTGGCGAAAATAAAATACAAAGCCACAACCAAAATGCCGACACCCCAGAATAAAATATCAATATTTTCTTTTATCTGAGAGCCAAAAGTCGCTATTAACAAGGCCAAAGTCAAAAATCTCAATGTCCTTCCGATGAAACACGTAACAACAAAAGCGATAAAACTAAGCTCAAAAATACCGCTTGCCATAGTGAAAACCATAAAAGGGATAGGCGTAAAAGCAACAATAAAAACAGTCAAAATCCCGTGTTTTTGGTAGAGTTTTTCGATTTTTTCAAGCTTATCGTGTTGATTTTTAAACACAAAATGAAAAAATCTTCTTCCGCCCTTTAGGCCTATAAAGTAGTTTGTAGCCGCACCGAAAGTCGATGCAACACCTGCAACAAGAGCATATATCCAAGCTGTTTGGGGCTTAAAAAGAGCGTTTGCAAACAAAAGCACAT
>JAQUTS010000125.1 GCA_028694275.1 Candidatus Gastranaerophilales bacterium | reverse complement strand
GACATCTTTAGTCCAAATATCAAAAGACTCATCATCGGTCTCATAAATAGTCACCCAAAGACGATCTTTATCAAGCCCCAACTCATTGGTCACAAAGTCCCAAGACCAGGGAATAATTTCTTTTTTAAAATAATCACCAAAAGCAAAATTACCGAGCATTTCAAAAAAAGTATGATGGCGAGGTGTACGTCCGACATTCTCGATATCTGAGTCCTTGCCGCCCGCTCTGGCACATTTTTGAACAGTTGTAATACGCGGAGGCTCAGGTGGTTTTTCATAGCCCAAATACATCGGTACAAACTGCACCATGCCCGCAGTTGTCAACAATAACGTAGGATTATCAGGGATAAGACTTGAACTTTTATACAAGTGATGAGAGTGTTTTTTGGCGAAAAAATCCAGGAATTTTTGCCTAATCTCTTTACCTGATAATACTTTTGACATTACTATATCCTTTTAAAAACTGCTCTTGTTATAATTTTAGCGCAAAATATTTTTTTGAGTAAATTTGATAAATGTAAACTTGTATTAAAAAAACACCCGCAAACAAAAAAGCTCTTTGGGGAAAGGGCAGCTTTTTTAGTATAATTTTGATTATGAGCAATGCAATCAAAAAACTCCAAATAAAAATCAGGCCGATGCAAAGAGATGACATCGAAAGCATTATGGCAATAGAAAGCTCTGTATACGGAGAGCATCACTGGTCAAAAGAAGGCTTCGAGACAGAAATTTACACCGATATAGGTAATTATTACTGTCTTTTTGACGCGGACAAAAACAAACTCATCGGCTACGGTGGATTTTGGAATATTCTTGATGAAGGACATATCACAACCGTCGCTATAGATAAACAATACCAAGGGATGGGGTTAAGCGAGGTCTTGATACAAAAATTTTTTGAAGTCGGATACCGAAAGGAAATAAAATGGTTCACTCTTGAAGTAAGGGTATCAAATGTAGCAGCTTTTCATCTTTACAAAAAGTACTTATTTGAATCTTGCGGAGTAAGGCCAAAATACTACCAAGACACCCAAGAAGACGCCTTAATAATGTGGACAGAAAATATCCACAATGATAAATTTAAATTGAACTACGAAGCCCTAAAGCAAAAAACCACGGAAAAGATAGAAATAATATAATGCACAAAAGAGTTTCCACCTATATAAAAGATCTTGATTTCAAAACTTGCTACCCCAAACTCAGTCTCGGTGTTTTGGTCGTTAGCGCATTGTGCTCTTTGCTTCTTGTAATTGCAACTTTTTCTCAGTTTCAATTTGGGTATGTATTAATACCTGAAAAACTATTCATAAGTCCGGTAACATTTTTTGCTAACGGTGATTTCCTGCATGAATTCGTCCAAAAATTCAATTACATACCGCAAATTCCGATAGCTCTTTTTATAGGAGCCCTGCTTGGTTACAGATTCGGTATTTTGGCTATTTTGGCATATATTGCTATAGGCCTTTTGGGAATGCCTGTTTTTGGTATGGGCGGTGGAATCAGATACATCTTGCAGCCAACTTTCGGGTATATTTTGGGATTTATATTCGGAGCCTTTTTCGTAGCAAAAAACCTCGAAAACAACAGGTCTCCTTTGGCCATAATATTATCCTCAATAATCGGGGTGCTTTTAATTCACACTATAGGCATATTATATCTGGTCTTAATTTCAGTATTTTTTCAGCACGAACCGATTGCGACAGTGCTTGGCTGGATATGGATACTGACAGGCGTACAGCTTATATATGACCTTGTAATAAGTATATTTACAGTTGCCTTGGCAAGGCCCATTAGAGCCCTTTTGTGGCTGGCAATAGGCTAAATATTAAAATTTTTGCCGTTAAAAAACTGAACCAAAGCCTCAAGACAAGCAGGTATTTCGAGTCCGAGATATTTGTACGCTTTTGCCAACATAAAAGCTATATTGTTCCAAGAATTTGCCTCAACATAAGATGTAATAAGAACATCCTCGACCTTCATATAATATATTTTTTTGACCTTATAGTTTTTGGTAATGATTGTTTCTTTCATAACCTCAAAAGAAATACCCCGCTCATCACAATAATCAATAATCGGCAAAAAAGCAGGATGATCACTATACTTGTTTCTCAAGTTTTGAACTGACATACTCTAACTCCACTCCACGTTTTAACATAATGCAGTGTAGCAATATTTAAGATGTTTATTATTCGCTAACAGGAGGTCTCAAGCTAGCTATATTATAGAAGACAAAAACAAAAACTAAATCTTATCTATAATCATAAGAGGTTTTTGGTATAACCAAGGATTGTGCACCCGCAAAATATCAACACCTGCTTTTGCCAAACAAGCCCCAACAGCCAAAGAAGCAGCATCTTTTTGCTCTTCATCAAGTTCTACGACAGATGACATAAAAGACTTGCGTGAAACACCGACAAGCAAAGGGCAACCCAATGATTTGAATTCACCTATCCTTTGCAAGAGTTCAAAGTTATGCTCAGGCGTTTTGCCAAAACCAATACCTATATCTATAATTATTTTTTCTTTAGAGACACCTTTTTGGACAGCCTTGGATATTTTGGATTCCAAATCAAGATAAACTTCATCCACAACTTTTTCATAGATAGGGTTATCTTGCATAATATCAGGCGCACCAAATGAGTGCATCAAAATAAACGGAGTTTGAAACTCTGCCACGACATCCACCATGCCAGGATCCCAAACCCCTCCCGATACATCATTAACAATATCAGCTCCCGCCAATATCGCCTGTCTTGCCGTTTCGGCATTTCTTGTATCAATACTTATCGGAATATCGATACCATTATCCCGTATGGACGTAATAACGGGACAAACTCTTTTTATCTCCTCAACAGAGGATACTCTCTTTGATCCTGGGCGGGTTGATTCACCACCTATATCAATGATATCAGATGTTTCAGCCAATTTTTCGGCTTGGTCTAAAGCCATATCCAAGGACAAATACTTACCCCCATCAGAAAAACTATCAGGAGTAATATTCAAAATACCCATAAGATAAGTCTTGGACCAATCAAAAGACTTTCCTCTAATTACTAAAGGAGTTTTGACGCTTTCAATCGCCTCTACAAGCGTATTGGCCAATTTGCCCAAAGAAAAGGGTTGTGATTTTAGTTTTTGAGCGATAGCCCGAATTTGAGACATCGTAGCCCCCAAGACGATATCGGTTGTTTCTACCTTGCAGGTAATAACCTCCCTGTGCACCGCACAATCTGCTCCTACAGACAAAGCTGTTTGTTTTAGTATGGACGCTTGCTGAGGAGTTAAGGCAAAAATCTTTAAAAGTTTAAAATGGTACTTTTCAGAAGCTTTTGCTACATAAGAAGTATCAAAACCTACCTCTTTTAATGATGATGAGGCATATTCTTCGTTAATTTCTTTAATTATAAAAGACACTAATAAAGGCCTCCTTTTTTCATGTTTATTTGCTCTTGAACAATAAACTTATGGACCTTATCAATAAAAGTGCGTTCAGCTCCTAAAAATTTGCAGCCGACGCGGTAAAAAGCACCGTATTTCATAGCATGGACCGGTTTAATTTCAATATTTTCATCTAAAGACTTATAAGAAAAAACAGCAACGGCTTGCTGCCCTTCCATAAGATTTATGGGTTGAGACATATTAAGCCCTATCCCCGAAGCAGAAAGATCGTGGCAATACCCCTGATAGCTTTGGACAGGGACATCATGCTCATATATATTTACTGTAACTGGGAAGCTCATCTCAAGACGCAAAAAATTACGTCTTTGCACTTTTGTGAGGACTTTGGGATATGTAAGCCAAATCCCCTCAAAGTCTATCTTAAGAACCTCTACAATAATACAAAAGCCACTCCACAAAATGCCACGCATCTTTGTAGCAACTTCTATACGCTCACCCTCTCTGATTTCAATCTGACGACCATCAGCCGCAATGACAGGAGATATCAAAATATAATCATCAGTAGGGTTTAAAACCACAGCATAATGTTCCTGCTCCGAGTTTCTCAATTTAACAACAATCGGCAGGTTATGAATAAACCCTTCTTTAATGTCTAATTTATTTTCTATTACGTCCATACTATCTTAATTATAGTAAAATTAGACAATAAAAAACATACATTTATTTGCGTATAAATGCCAAAAAGACGATTTATACAACCAAAAAGCTCAAGCCGCTAATACAGAATTAGGCTCTGTAAGCTCTTTCGATATTTTGTTGAAGGCCACGGCTGACCGTTTGATCTTCAGCCTGTACCATTTGTAGTTGAGTTTGGTACTGCTGTTGTTCCATTTCAAGCTTTTTATCTATGAGCATAAGCCTTTGACGTCTTTGCTCAAGTATTTTCACCTCAGGAGACTCAGGGTCCAAATCGGCACCGTTTGCAGTCATAGAATTCATCTCATTCATCAAATTGAGACGAGCAGTATTGATTAACTGTATTTTATATTCCAGGTCATGTCTCATACCTGTTAAATACATTGCTCTTGATGCTGCGACTAGAACGCCCATTGTTTACTCCTTTAGGACTTTATCTGAATGTGTCTACACTCTTTCCACCCATAAAATTATTTGGGTTGTTTTCAATCATCATTCTCTCCATCTGAGTCAACCTATAGTTCAAGTGAGCAACTCTGTATTTTGCAATTTTGAGTTTTTTATTGACGCTCACCATATTTTTGAGGTTGTTTAAGAATAAAGTGATTGTATTTTCTACAGGATTTACTCTTGTAAAATACGCTCTAGCTCGTTGAATGAAAGTAGAAACCTGATAAGGAATCGACATAACTTGTTCGATCATCGCTTCTGCTGACATATTTACTCCTTAAACGCTTAGATTTCGAGTATAACTCTTAGATATATAAAAACATTTAAAGCTTGATTATTTCGTCAAACACGATAAATCATAACAATTCGTAAAACTTCGTTACAAAACTTTACGCTTTCGCAGTATATTTCTTGATGAACTATATGTATAAAACCGCATATCAATCTGATTCAAATCTTTGATTAAGACTTTGACAGGAGGAGTAGGCAAAACACCGCTGTTTAACTGCCTTTGGGCACCAAAAAGCAAAGGATTATGGAAAAATTCCATAAACACAGACTGCAAATTCTCAGCCTGAAAGATATTTTGGATCGCCCTTAAGTAAAGGCGTATGTTACCTCGTATCATAGTCTTTCCTGAAAAAAAATATAACCCACACATTTCGTGAACTATCTTTGGGAAACATTTTATTCCCGCAAAATATCCACTTTCTTGACTTACCCGAACATCGGGCTAATTTATAGATTAAAGATCTTGAGCAATTTTTGAATCTGCTTCGATTTTGTCTTTAATCATTTTTTTGATGACCTCAGATTGTGCTCCGAGCATCTTAGATACCGTCTCGG
>JAQUTS010000124.1 GCA_028694275.1 Candidatus Gastranaerophilales bacterium | reverse complement strand
GAGTCTATGAAAGACACCATTGATAATTTGTCAGCAATCGGAATAAATGGCGTTGTAATACGCCACAGTGAGTCTGGATTTGTGCAAAAATCCGCCGATGAAGTTGATTGTCCCGTTGCGTTTATAAATGCGGGGGATGGTAACCACGCCCATCCGACTCAGGCGTTGCTTGATTTTTATACTATGCAAAAACACTTAGGAAGTGTTGAAGGCAAAAATATCGTCATAGTGGGCGATATTTATCATTCAAGAGTTGCCAGATCTAATATTGAGCTTCTTTTAAAGCTGGGCGCAAAGGTTACATTGTGTGCACCCAAGTACTTTAGAGCGGATGATATTAAAGGGGTAATTTGGGAAAATAATCTCAAAACTTCACTCAAAAAAGCCGATGTGGCGATGTTTTTGCGTGTGCAAAATGAAAGACTTCAAGAAGAAATACCTCTTGATGATTACATAAAAGACTATGGCCTTACACTTTCAAAACTGCGCGATTATGCCAAGCCCGATATCATTATTATGCATCCGGGGCCTGTTAACAGAGGGGTGGAGCTTTCATCTGACATCTTAGACGGTGAGTATGGCAAGGTGATATTGGAACAAGCGCATAACGGTGTCTATATCAGAATGGCAGTACTTGAACTGCTCTTGGGAGAAGGCGCATGATATTAAAAAATGCTAAAATCATAAGCCCTAAGGACGACCTCAATGGTATCTTTGATATCTCCATTGATAATGGAGTAATTACCCAAATCTCACCCACAATTGATGCTGATGGGATTGATTTGACCGGCAAAGTGATTATCTCAGGAATGATTGAAATGCATTGCCATCTGCGCACACCCGGGTTTGAGTATAAAGAAGATATAGAATCAGGCATCGCTTCTGCTTTAGCGGGCGGGTATGTGGCGATTTGTCCTATGGCTAATACAAATCCTGTTGTTGATAATATTGATACGTTGGATGAGATATATGCTCGAGCAAAAGGGATTGGTCTTTTTCAGATTTGCGCGATTACAAAAGGCTTAAAGGGGCAAGAATTAGTCGATTTTGAAGCATTATACGGGCATGGTGCAATAGCTTTTTCTGATGACGGGAGACCTCTTGAAAATATGGATTTGTATGAAAAGGCTCTAAAAACAGGCCATTTGATAATATCTCATGCCGAGGACTCTGAAACTTTATCAGAAGAACTTGCTGTAGAAAGAGAGCTCAATCTTTTGCGTAAAAGCTGTGCAAGATTGCATTTTGCTCATATTTCGACTAAAAAATCCATTGATTTGATAAGAAAAGCAAAAGAGCAAGGTCTCAATGTCACATGTGAGACTGCGCCTCATTATTTTACTTTCAACTGTTTTGATGTCACACAAGACGGTCGTTTTAAGATGAATCCGCCTCTTCGTAGCAAAGAAGATGTTGCAGCCGTCAAAGAAGGCCTCAAAGACGGCACTATTGATTGCATCGCAACTGATCATGCGCCTCATTCCTTGGATGAAAAAACTCGTAGTTTTGATGAAGCTCCTTTTGGGGTTGTAGGTTTTGAAACGGCTTTAGGTGCTAGTATGTCACTTGTGCATAATGGGATATTGAGTATGTCTCAGTTGGTTGAGAAGCTTTCTTTGAATCCTGCTGAAATCCTTGGACTTTGTGATTATGGATGTGTCAAAGTCGGTACAAAAGCCAATTTGACAATAATAGATCCTGATTTTGAATGGGTTGTGGATGAAAAGTCTTTCAGATCAAAATGTAAGATTTCCCCCTTTAATAATATGCACTTGAAGGGCAAGGCAATCGCTTCTTTTGTGGGCGGTGAATTTGTAAATTTGGAGGAACAATATGCAAACAATAGATAAAAATATAAAAGAAAAAATCGTATTGGCTCTTGATGTTGATACACTTGAAGAAGCCAAAGAGATGATTCTTGAACTTAAAGACTATGTCGGGGTTTTCAAGGTCGGACTTCAACTTTATACGCAAAACGGTAATGAAATTATTGATTTTATGAAAGAGCAAGGATTGGAATTTTTCCTCGATGTCAAATTGATGGATATTCCAAATACTGTCGCTAAGGCATCAGAAAATATCATCAAAAGAGGTGCAAGTTTTTATAATATTCATACTTTTGGCGGTAAGGCGATGATGGAGGCGTCTGTTCAAAGCGCTAAGTCAACGGCAAAAGACCTAGGGTACAAAGAACCTATTGTCCTTGGTGTAACTGTTTTGACGAGTATTTCTGATGAGGTGCTTGCTGCTGAATTAGAAATACCATCAACCGCGTCTGATTATGTTCTTAAACTCGCTAAATTGGCCAAAGAAAGCGGTTTGGACGGCGTTGTAGCAAGTACTTTTGAAGCTCGTCGAATCAAAGAAGTCTGCGGGCAGGATTTTAAGGTGCTATGCCCAGGCATTAGGCCTGAATGGTCTTTGAAAAATGATCAAAAACGTGCCGCGACCCCAAAGGTTGCGCTATCAGAAGGTGCTGATTTTTTGGTTATCGGAAGAGCTGTCACGGCTGCTGAAAATCGCCTTGATGCGATGCAAAAAATTTACAAAGAAATGGGAGAAATATAATGAAAGCAAGTCTTTTGCTTACGGATGGAACTATATATGAGGGCGAATCCTTTGGCGCAGAAGGGACTAGATTTGGTGAGTTGGTCTTTAATACGTCTATGACAGGCTATCAAGAGATTTTGACTGATCCGTCTTATGCTGGGCAAATCATTGTAATGACATATCCTGAAATCGGGAATTATGGAATTAACCCCGATGATTTTGAGAGCAGCGCACCTGCTGTTCGCGGCTTTGTCGTCAAAAGTGCCTGTGAGATTGAATCTCACTACCAAAGCGAACTCCCCGCTGATGAATATCTTCGCCAAAATAATATCGTGGGTATCTCAGGCCTTGATACAAGGGCTTTAACGCGGAAGATCCGTGAAAACGGCTCTATGAACTGCGTTGTGACAACAGAGCCTGTCTCTGAAAGCCTCAAGGAAGAGCTGATGGCCTATAAGCCTGACCCTGACATTGTTTTGACTGTTACTCGAAATCAAAAAGAGCATATTTACAATATGGGAATCAAGATGGCTTTTGTTGATTTTGGTGCCAAGCAGAATATTATTGATAACCTTCTTGCAAAAGGATGCGATTTGACTATTTTTCCGGCCGATGTAAAATCTGATGAAATTTTGAATAAAGGTTTTGATGCAGTGTTTTTATCAAATGGCCCTGGTGATCCTGAAGATGTAACTTATGCTATTGAGACGGTGAAAGAGCTTGCGGGCAAAATCTCGATTTTTGGGATTTGTCTTGGGTACCAGATTTTGAGTCTTGTTTTGGGAGCCAAAACATATAAGCTAAAATACGGCCATAGAGGCGGAAATCACCCTGTTGTCAATTTGCAGACAAACAAAGTCATCATAACAAGCCAAAACCACGGCTATGCTGTTGCAGAAGAGTCTTTGCCTCACAATATGACAGTGACTTACAAAAATCTCAATGACGGTACGCTTGAAGGGTTTAGCTTTCCGAGTTTGAATATTGAGGCGGTACAATTTCACCCTGAGGCGGCTCCTGGGCCAATGGATGCGAATGAGATTTTTGATGATTGGATAAGTAGAATAGAAAGAGTGAAAAGCGAAAAATGCCAAAAAATTCACAGATAGAAAAAGTTTTAGTTATAGGTTCAGGTCCGATTGTTATCGGTCAAGCTGCAGAATTTGACTATGCGGGTGTTCAAGCTTGTCGTGCCCTCAAAGAAGAAGGCATAGAAGTTGTTTTGGTCAACTCGAACCCTGCTACTATTATGACTGATGAAAGTATTGCCGATAAGGTTTATATTTAGCCTTTGATTGTAGAATCGCTCAAATATATCATCAAAAAAGAACGTCCTGATGGCCTTATCGCTAGTCTTGGCGGTCAAACAGGTCTAAATCTTGCTGTCGGGCTCAGCGATACGGGTGTGCTCAAAAAATTCAATGTAAAAGTTCTTGGGACAAATATTGATTCTATAAAAATGGCAGAAGACAGAGAACTTTTCAAAAATCTTATGCAAAAAATAGATGAACCGGTTCCTGAGAGCGAAATTGTATCTGATTACCCCTCTGCCTTGGCTTTTGCACAAAAAATCGGTTTTCCGATAATTATTCGCCCGGCCTACACTCTTGGCGGCTCAGGCGGCGGTATTGCCAAAGATGAAAAAGAATACGAAGAAATTGTCCACTCAGGCCTTGCTATGAGCCCTATTAATCAGGTTCTTGTTGAAAAAAGCATCGCAGGCTACAAAGAAGTCGAATATGAAGTTATGCGCGATGGTAATGATACTTGCATAATTGTTTGTAATATGGAAAACATCGACC
The DNA here is from genome assembly GCA_028694275.1 of Candidatus Gastranaerophilales bacterium. Taxonomy (GTDB): domain Bacteria; phylum Cyanobacteriota; class Vampirovibrionia; order Gastranaerophilales; family CAJFVJ01; genus JAEWLZ01. The sequence continues at coordinate 1,049 of JAQUTS010000124.1, read as the reverse complement.
CTATTGGGATTCACACAGGCGACAGTTTTGTTGTGGCACCGTCTCAAACGCTTACAAATAACGACTATCAGATGCTTCGCTCATCTGCACTCAAGATCATCCGTGCGCTCAAAATTGAAGGCGGGTGCAATGTTCAATATGCACTTGATACAGTTTCAAATCAGTATTATGTAATTGAGGTAAACCCTCGTGTCAGCCGCTCATCAGCCCTTGCATCAAAAGCCACAGGGTACCCGATTGCACGGGTGACAACCAAAATAGCCGTCGGGTATCATTTGCACGAAATTAAAAACGCCATCACGGGCAAGACGGTTGCTGCATTTGAGCCGGCAATAGATTATGTGGTTACAAAAATCCCAAAATGGCCTTTTGACAAATTCAGCTACGGAGATAGAGTTCTTGGTACCAAAATGAAGGCTACGGGTGAAGTTATGGCGATTGGAAGGACTTTTGAGAGTTCATTCAAAAAAGCTGTAACATCTGTTGAAGATAAGCAAACAGGTATTTTGGATGCGAGATTTGCGCAGCTTCCGACTGATGAATTGATTGATGCGTTGAGTATTCAAGATGATCTTAGGATTTTTCGTATGGCTGAGGCTCTTAATCGCGGTGTTGATATGGATGAAATTCACAATATCACCAAAATCGACAGGTGGTTTATTGCAAAGTTTAGAAATTTGGTCAAATTTGAGACTTCTTTAAAAAGTGCAGAGCTCACTTATGATGTGTACTTAAAGGCCAAAGAATTAGGTTTTTTGGATTCTGAAATAGCTTTGCTTATGGGCAAATCTGAGCAAGAAATAGAAGAATTTAGAAAAAATAATAAAATTGAAGCTTCCTTCAAAATAGTCGATACTTGTGCCGCTGAGTTTGAGGCTCAGACGCCGTATTATTACTCTACATATAATGAGGAGTGCGAGATTGGCCAAAAATCTGATAAACAAAATATAATCGTCTTAGGCTCAGGCCCTATTCGTATCGGTCAGGGGATAGAGTTTGATTATTGCTCTGTGCATGCGGCTTGGGCGATAAAAGAAAACGGTTTTGAG
>JAQUTS010000004.1 GCA_028694275.1 Candidatus Gastranaerophilales bacterium | reverse complement strand
AAAGAAGAAATCGGAAAACTTCAAACAGAACCTGTGTCCGATAAAGAGCTTGAAGATGCCAAAAATAATATCATCGGCAAACGTAAGTTCTTCCATGAGACAAATGCTCAAATAGCATATTATCTTGGTTATTTTGAGAATATAGGGCTTGGTGCTGAGTTTGATTCTGTGATTGAAGAACAAATCAAAGCTGTCACAAAAGAAGATATCCAAAGAGTCGCAAACAAGTACCTTTCAGGGCATTCGGTGGTTTCTTTGCTGGCACCTGCTGAAGCTTTGCCTCAGTAGATATTTAATCCCAAAAAAGAGCTCCATGGGGCTCTTTTTTGTGCTTTGGTGTCAAAAATTTTCTTTGGTTTATAATGATTATTATGAGGACTTATTAGTAGGGAAAATTCAAAATGCTAGAAGAAAAAAAAGATTACAAAAATACTCTGAACTTGCCTGAAACATCACTCGCGATGCGTGCTAATGCTGCGGTTCGTGAGCTTGAAATTCAAAAGTTTTGGGAAGAAATCAATGTCTATGAAAAAAACATAGAACAAAAAGACAAAACAAATTCATTCATCTTGCATGATGGCCCTCCATATTTGAGTTCTGAAAAAATCCACGTCGGAACAGCTTTGAACAAAATCCTAAAAGACATTTTGATTAGATACAAATCCCAACAAGGATTCTATTCCCCTTATGTTCCCGGGTATGACGGGCATGGTTTGCCTATTGAGAATAAAGTCGTAAAAAACATCAAAGGCGGAAGAGAGGCCCTCACTCCTTATGAATTACGCCAAAAATGCAGAGAATTTGCCCATATTAATCTCAAAGGTCAAGAATCTGAGTTCAAAAGACTTGGTGTTTGGGGCGATTGGGATCACCCTTATTTGACAATTGACCCTGAATTTGAAGCGGAGCAGGTCAAAGTTTTTGGCGAAATGTATAAAAAAGGCTACATCGAAAAAGGCTTAAAGCCAGTATACTGGTGCGCTGAGTGTGAAACAGCTCTTGCAGAAGCAGAAGTTGAATATGCTGATCACACATCAACTTCAATTTTTGTAAGATTCAAATTTGATGAAGAAGATAAGAAAAAAGCCTTTGCTGCTGCGGGTTTTGATAGTGAAAAAGATCTCTATGCGGTCATTTGGACCACAACTCCTTGGACAATTCCATCAAACCTTGCTATCTGCTTACACCCACGCTTGGAATACACTTTCTTTGAGCATGAGGGGGCTATTTATATTGCAGCGCAAGAGCTTTTGGGAAGTTTCTTAAAAGGTGTTGTTTGGGAAGAATCATCTATAAAAGTTTTGGGTTCTACTGTTGGTCAAAATCTCGAACTTTTGAATACTACACATCCATTGTATAACCGCAAGTCCCCATTAATTTTGGGTGAACACGTCACAACTGATGCGGGTACAGGGTCTGTCCATACAGCACCCGGGCATGGTCTTGAGGATTATGAAGTCGGTATGAAATATGGCCTTGATGTATTGTCCCCGCTTGACTCAAAAGGCAGATGGACAAACGAAGTCCCCGATTTAGAAGGTGTTCCTTATCATAAGGGTAATGCCTTGGTTATAGAAAAATTGGAACAAGCAGGAGCTTTGCTTGCAAAAGAAGATATTTCTCACAGTTATCCTCATTGTTGGCGATGTAAAAATCCTGTAATTTATCGCGCGACGCCTCAATGGTTTGTCAAGGTTGATAGATTCAGAGATCAGGCTTTGGCTGAAATCAAAAAAGTGAAATGGATTCCCTCAGGCGGTGAAGCCAGAATCTCAAATATGGTAGAAGGTCGCTCGGATTGGTGTATTTCTCGCCAAAGAGCCTGGGGTGTGCCGATTCCTGTTTTTTACTGTGATGATTGCGCTGAGGTTATTGTTACAGATTCTACTATTTCACACGTGGCAGAACTTTTTGCAAAAGAAAGCTCTGATGCTTGGGTAAAATACTCCACAAAAGAACTTTTGCCAGAAGGATTTAAATGCCCAAAATGCGGCAGTGAACATCTTCGCAATGAAAAAGACATCATGGATGTTTGGTTTGATTCAGGTGTTTCTTGGAAAGCTGTTGTTGAAGCCCGTTGTGAAGAACTTGGCCACACACCTGTTGATATGTATTTAGAAGGCTCAGACCAACATCGTGGCTGGTTCCAGTCATCTTTGCTTACATCTGTTGCCACACAAGGCATTGCGCCATACAAGCAGGTTTTGACACACGGATTTGTCTTTGGTGAAGACGGTAGAAAAATGTCAAAATCACTAGGCAATTATATTCGTCCTGATGAAATTATCAAAACCTATGGTGCAGATATATTAAGACTTTGGGCTGCATCGGTTGATTATCGTAATGATATCAAAATTGGTAATAATATCGTTAAGCAGCTTGTTGAAATTTTCAAAAAAATCCGCAACACATCAAGATTTTTGCTTGGCAACTTATATGATTTCGACCCAAGTACTGATTATGTCGAGTATGATGATTTGAAAGAAATCGACAAATACGCTCTTCACAAGCTTCAAACACTTGTTGGCAATGTGTCAGAGGTATTTGATGATTATGAATTTTATAAATATTACCAATACCTGCAAAACTTTGCGGCAGTTGACTTGAGCTCATTGTATTTGGATATTATGAAAGACAGACTCTATACAGCCGGTAAAAAGTCACTTTCTCGCCGTGCTTGTCAGACAGTTTTGTTTGAGATTTTCCAAACGCTTATCAGGCTTTTGGTGCCTGTAATGCCGCATCAGGCGGAGGATATTTTCTCTCATACGCCTGAGTGTCAAAGATGCGGATTGGAAAGTATTCTACTTTCTGAATGGCCAAAGGGCAACGCCAAGTGGATTAATGAGCCTATTAATGATAAATGGGATGAAATTCTAAAAGCCCGTGAAATTGTTAACCGTGCGATTGAGCCACTTCGTATTGATAAAAAAGTCGGCAGTTCATTAGAAGTCGCAGTTTATCTACAGATTGATTGTTCTGAAATTACAGCAGCTTTCAAAACAGTTGAGAGTGAACTCTCAAGTATCTTTATCACATCACAAGCTTTTATTGCAGATGCTGTGCCTGATGGGGTACTCAATACGCACGAAGAAGGCATCTTTAAGGTTTATGTAACAGCTTCGATTGGTGAAAAATGCGACCGTTGCTGGAAGTATAGATCTTTGGGCGTGGGTTCTGATAATCCGACAATTTGCCAAGAGTGCCTTGAGGCGATTTCTGAGTAAAGGAATAAGTAATGACCACTGCGCGTGGGGCAGTAATTTTAATGCCTTCCAGGTGGGGGAACTTTTTTTGAAAAAAGTTTTAGTGTCTCGGCGGGCGGCGGGTATTTTTTGTTTAAGCTCTGTAGCCAAGTAGGTATCTCTCTTTACGGCTAATCGCCTAGAGCTCTGCTAGGGACTGCGTCCAGCGGTACTTTTTACCCAAAAAGTACCCAAAAAAGCTCGCCTACTATCGCTCATACATTGCTAAATTCGTCTCGTTAGCTCCGCCAAGAAGTTCTCCGCGTCGGATTTTCTTTTAGAAAATCCTTTTCACTCGACTTCATTAAGCAATGTTTATTCACTTGCCGTAAGGCGAGAAGATAATATTTTATTTGCAGTTCACTTACCAGATGGCGGGATTGATTTCCATAGCCTTGAGGAGTTTTTCCATATTTCTAAACGAAATGTAGCGCCCTCCCCTCAGATGGAGGGGAGGCAAAGCGCGCCAGTAGCGATGTTATAAGGTGGTAATTTATCTTTAAGGAACAAAGTGACGCATTGCAAGCTTTAGCGGAATGAGCCTTAGAAAATATGAGAAAAACGTAACAGGCGAAAGTTTTTATGAACCTTTTTTAAAAAAGGTTCCCCTGTCTGGGTAAGACATAAAAGTATCTTTTTGCGGAAAAAAGAAAGATGCCTTCAGGTGGAAAAATGAACTCGTCGAAGACAAAGCCATAAAAGTTGCTATGGGCAAAATCCGTCACCTACAGTATGCGAAAAAACCTTTAAAAGATATAATAAAGTAGCCAAATATTGAATTTACATTTATAATAGAATCAATAATAGAATAAGAAGGTGTTTTTATGAGTACTGCAGTGGATAGTAAAATTGGTCAAGTTACACAGGTAATCGGACCGGTAATTGACGTTGAATTTGCATCAGGGGAACTTCCTGAAATTTATGATGCACTTATAATTAATACAAAAGATGCTGATGGCAATGACTTCAAATTGGTAACAGAAGTTCAACAGCTTTTGGGCGAAAATAGAGTTCGCTCAGTTGCAATGTCCAGCACAGACGGTATAAAAAGAGGCATGGATGCTATCAATACAGCGGCTCCTATTAGTGTTCCTGTCGGAAATCCGACATTGGGACGTATTTTGAACGTTCTTGGTGAGCCTGTGGATGAAAAAGGACCTGTAAATGCAGAAGCTTACAGCCCTATTCACAGAGAAGCCCCAAAATTGACCGAACAAAATACAAGCACAGAAGTTTTTGAAACAGGTATTAAAGTTATCGACCTTCTTCAGCCATACCAAAAAGGTGGTAAAATCGGTCTATTCGGCGGTGCCGGCGTAGGCAAAACGGTTCTTATTACAGAGCTTATTCACAATATCGCAATGGAACACGGCGGTGTATCAGTATTTGGCGGTGTTGGAGAAAGAACTCGTGAAGGTAATGACCTTTGGCATGAAATGGCGGATTCTGGTGTATTAGACAAAGTTGCTTTGATTTATGGCCAGATGAATGAGCCTCCCGGAGCAAGGATGAGGGTTGCACTATCAGCTTTGACAGTTGCAGAACATTTCCGTGATACTGCAAAACAAGATGTACTTTTGTTTGTTGATAATATTTTCCGTTTTGTACAAGCGGGTTCTGAAGTATCGGCACTTTTGGGTCGTATGCCTTCAGCTGTAGGTTATCAGCCTACTTTATCATCAGAGATGGGTGAGCTTCAAGAACGTATTACATCTACAAAAGATGGTTCTATTACATCAGTTCAGGCGATTTATGTTCCTGCGGATGACTTGACTGACCCTGCTCCTGCTACAACATTTGCTCACTTGGATGCATCAACTGTACTTTCAAGAAATATCGCGGCGTTGGGTATTTATCCTGCTGTTGACCCTCTTGCAAGTAACTCAAGGGTATTGGATCCGCAAGTAATCGGTGAGGAGCATTACAAAGTTGCTCGTGCGGTTCAGCAAATTCTTCAAAAATACAAAGATCTTCAAGATATCATTGCTATTTTGGGTATGGATGAGCTTTCAGAAGAAGACAAAATCACTGTAAACCGTGCAAGAAGAATCCAAAAATTCTTATCGCAGCCATTCTTCACGGCGGAAGCATTTACCGGTATGAAAGGTAAATATGTAAAACTTGAAGATACTATCAAAAGCTTCAAAGGGATTGTAGATGGTGAGTATGACCATCTGCCCGAGCAAGCTTTCTATATGGTAGGGTCTATCGAAGAAGCTGTTGAAAAATCTAATAAAGAATAATCGGAGTTAAATAATGGCAAAGTTGAAACTAAAGGTGATTACACCTGCGAAAGTTTTATTTGAATCAGATAATGTCGATGCTGTTTATTCAACGGCTGTTGACGGTGAATTTGGTGTTATGCCGGGGCACATCCCTTATATGACTCCTCTTGCGATTGGCGTTTCCAAATATGTAAAAGGCTCTGAGTCTAGATATATTTCAACAATTGGCGGGATTTTTCAGGTGAAAAATAACGAAGTTTTGATTCTGACTGATGAAGCTGAATTCGGTGAGGATATTGATATTCCTCGTGCAAAAGCCGCAAAAGAAAGAGCCGAAGCATTGTTAACCAAACAAACTAAAGAAGATGTTGATATTCATAGAGCAGAAATAGCTCTAGCCAAGGCTTTGGCAAGAATGAAAGCTGCAGACAAATCACGCTAATAAAATTCTTTTATGATTTTAGATCAATGTGCTTTATTTTTTCGCCGACTTTTTCTTTTTGTTCGGCATATTCGAACACATTTGATATGTATTTTTCAAGATTTTCGAAGGGTTTTTGTAATTCTTCCCCAAGTTTTGTCACTATATCAGGATTTTTTTGACCGAATTCTTCTACTTCTTTAAGAGTTTTAGCTTTTACTATGCCATCAGGTAAATTGATGTCATATTTTGATTTCAAAAAGTCTGCAGCGTGTTCGCCATCTAATAAAATCGTATCGTCATTTTTAGACGCGTGCAAATTTATTTTATTAAGGCGTTCGGTGTATTTGGTTACTGCTTTTTTGTCACCTTTGAGGTGAGTAATACTTTTAAAGTTTGGTGAATTTTGACTGTTGCCCATTGTTATTGTCATAATTTTTGCCTCTCTCTTTTTTAATCGTTCAATCCCATCAGTTTAAAAGTCGATAAGAAAAAATGTTGCTATATTGTAAAAGTTATTAGTGTATTTGTTACATTAAATAATTTTTGAAATATTTTTGCTCATGAAAAAATCTTAAAATTAAGGGTTGAATTTGAAAATTTTTGCAATAACATATGTTTGGGAATAGAAACTTAATAGAAAAAACCAGTAAAGGAGATTACTATGAAAAAAGTTTTATCTATGACTTTAATGGCTACATTAGCTACTACATTGGCTGTTTCTGCCGCTGTACCGGTGAAGCCTGTTGCAGCTCCTGTTAAGCCGGCTGTTGCTACAGTTAAACCAGTTACGCCTGCAGTGCAACCTATTGCGGTTGTAAAACCTGCTGCTGTTGTGCCTGTTTCTGCTCCAGCTCCTGTTGTTGCTCCTGTTGTAACAACACCTGCTCCAGCTTTGACGACAACTCCGACTCCGGCAAAAAAAGAACACAAATGTTGGTTCTCAAAATGCCACTGCGGAAAATAATTAATCAAATTTTTTGATTTTTTAAAAAGGGAGCATTTTGCTTTTTGCGGGATGCTTCTTTTTTTATTTTAGGTAAATATTTGTTATGGAATAGTGCTTATGAGCCTTTAGTGCTAAAATAAATGGGAATAGGAGATAATTTTTCCTTTGGGTGGGGATAGTTTGAGGATTTGATGAGGAAGTTTGTAATACTTTTAATTTTATCCATATTTTCAACAGGCTTGAGCTGGGCTCAAGAAACCATTGGGTCTGAGCAATCTCCCATTGATGCTTGTGTTGATCAGACTTCTTCAAGTGCTCTTCAAGTGCAGATTTCAGCCAATATTCCAACGGTAAATAAAATAAGTTTGGAAGAAGCGGTCGATCTTGCAATAAAAAATAATATTGATATACGCAAAACTCGCCTTGATATTGATAAGGCCAAAAATGATATAAAATCAGCAAACAGGCTCCAAAATCCGTATTTTCAGACTTTTAATAATTTTGGTACGGCCGGTTTAGATAACCCTAATGAAAACGGATTGATTATCCCTATTGAAATTGCAAAACGTAATGCCAGAAAAAGGCTCGCTAAATCAGAGTTGGAACTTACTGAGGGCAACACTGCATTGGCTGAATTCTATTTAAAAATGGAAGTTAGAGATGCTTATATTGAGCTTGTTTCATCAAAATCAATTCTGAAGATCATTGAAGACCAAAAAGCTCTTCTTGAAGATCTTTTATATATTGCACAAAAAAAATATGAAGTAGGCGCAGCACCGCAAATGGAAGTTATACAAGCTAAGATGGCACTGGGTCAAATTATGACTCAGCTTAATACGGCCAAAACAGCAGTAGAAATAGCGAAATATAGCTTCAATAAAACTTTGAATATTAAAGACAACTCTGTTTTGTATGATACGGCAGAAGACTCTTTGCCTGATAAAAAAGGTTTTGAAAGGCTTTTGACTCCTGCTCCGCATAGTGAGCTGCCTGATTTTGAAGAGATTTCTGATATAGCTTTGAACAAACGACTCGATATACAAAATGCGCAAAAAGAAGTTGATGTCGCCAAAAAAAATCTCACCGTGGTTATGAGAAAAAGAGTTCCTGATATTGAAATAGGAGGGGGTTTGCTTTCCATTTCATCAAGCATGAGTACTCTTGACAGGTCTGCGAAAGGTGCTTATGTGGCAGGAAACATTACCAATATTCCTCTTTTGTACCAATATGCGCCAGAAATAAAAAATGCCAAAATTGAAGTTGAACAATCTGAATTAAAATACGATTCTGTAAAAAACAAGGCCATGCAAGATTTGCATTCTTCTTATGATAAGTTTTTGACGGCGCAAAATAACCTAAACTACTACAATGATGCTCTTTTGGCAGAATCTAACAAATTTTTGGGTATGTCTCATAAGAGCTACATGATAGGAAAAACCAACATTACAGACTATATTTTTATACAACAGTCGTACAAAAATATAGTTATGGGTTATGTTAATGCTCTTTCGGAGTATTATAGTTCTTGGGTTGAGTTCTTGCGCGATGTGAATGATGAGGATATTAACCTAAATGAAAAATAAACTCAGAAAACTTACAAAAATATTTCTTATGAATAAGTTTCTAACTTTGACCATCTCAGTTATATTGCTTTTGATCGGCTCATATTGTCTTCATCATCTTGATGTTGAAGCTTATCCTGATTTTACAAATCCTATGGTGCAAGTTATTACGCAAATGCCGGGTAAGAGTGCTGAAGATATTGAAAGACTCGCCACTATTCCTCTTGAAAAAGAACTCAACGGTATTCCAAATGAGCGTAAACTTTATTCTACTTCTATTTTTGGGTTGTCTGTCATCAAGGTGGTTTTTGATGAAAAACCCGGTGTGACTTCTCCTTTGATTAGGCAACAGGTTTTGGAAAGAGTCTATTCTGCTGATCTTCCTGTTGGGGTGAAGCCGTCTTTGGGGCCCGATGCTTCTGCAATCAGTGACATTTATCGATACACTCTTCAGTCAGATTTTTACAACCCGATGACGCTTAAGGCGATACAAGATTGGCAACTTGAGAAACTTTTTAAACAAGTTCCAGGAATCATTGATGTGTGCAGTTTTGGCGGGCCTGTCAAAACTTACAAAGTTATCTTGGATCATGAAAAAGTCAGATTTTATAATCTTGATGTCGGTGAGATTTTTGATGCGATACAAGCTTCAAATTCAACAGCAGGCGGGAATTATGTAAGTTTGAATGAACAAGCATACATTGTTCGCGGAATGGGACTTTTTACGGATGCTCAAAGTATCGAGAACACGGTAATTGAATCTTGGAATGGTGTTCCGATAAGGGTTAAAGATGTTGCCAAAATAGTTATAGAACCTGCTGTCAGAATAGGACAAATAGGCAAAAATTATAACGATGATGCTGTTGAAGGCATTGTTTTGATGAGAAAAAGTGAGAACCCAAGTGAAGTAATTAAAAATCTTGATAAATACCTGCCCCAAATTCAAGCAGCATTGCCAAAAGGGGTTAATATTGTACCTTTTTATCAGCGTGATACGTTGATTCATAATACAATGCATACAATCGGGCATAATATAATTTGCGGAATATTTTTTGTATTGGTGATTTTGTATGCTTACACACTTGATTTGCGCATTACTTTTATTGCTTCTTTGGTGATTCCTTTTGCTTTGAGTTTTGCTTTTTTGATGTTTAAGATTTTTTCAATCCCTGCGAATCTTCTTAGTATGGGTGCTGTCGATTTTGGTATTTTGGTCGATGGTGCGATAATTTTGATGGAAAATATTTTCAGGTGCCTTTCTCATTACAAGGGTAAGCTCACTCCTAACAAAAAAAGAGCCCTTATTTATCGCGGTGTGAGAGAAGTCGGCGGCGTTATTACTTTTGCTACAATTATTATCCTTTGTTGTTTCTTGCCTGTTTTGGCTTTTGATGGTGTTGCGGGTAAACTGTTCCATCCATTGGCTTTTACAATGGGATTTTCTTTGATTGGTGCTGTTCTATCGGCATTATTTTTACTACCGGCAATTTCTTATATGGTTATGCCAAATGATAAAATAGTTGAGAAAGAAAATAAGGTTTTGCACAAGATTATTGCCTGGTACAAGCTTAATCTTCATCGTGTTTTTAAATATCCTAAAAAAATCTTATCTTTTGTTCTCGGATTGTTTTTGATTGCTGTTTTCTTGTTTACGATTATTGGTTCAGAATTTTTGCCGAATCTTGATGAGGGTAATATTTGGCTTCGCGTTACTGTTTTGCCGAGAAGTTCGACTATTTCGCATTCGGTTGATATTGCAAGGCAAATAAGGACAAAAATCCTTGAATATCCGGAAGTTAAAACAGTTGTATCTCAAATAGGGTCAGCTGATGATGGTACGGATCCGAATTTGCAAAGCAATATAGAAAATCTTATTGATTTAAAATTGGCTAAAGATTGGAGATGGAAGTGGCATCAAAATAAAGAAAAACTTATTGAAGATATGTCACGTTCTTTAGCCGAAATCCCGGGTATTACTACGTATTTCACCCAATATATACAAGATAATGTGGAAGAGGCGGTATCAGGTTCTAAAGGTCAGGTTGTTCTTAAAATATACGGGATGGATTTGTTTGAGCTGCAAGAGCTTCAGGACAAAAGTTTAGCTTTGTTGCATGATGTTGACGGTATTGTGGATTTGTCTTGTGATCAGATTATCGGCCAGCCTCAGTATCAAATCAAAATTGATAGGGTAAAAGCAGGCCGTTACGGTCTTCGCAGTGATGACATTCAAAAAGTTATCGAAATTGCAATCGGTGGTAAAAATGCAACACAGGTAATTGAAGGCGAAAAGCGTTTCAATGTTTTCTTGCGGCTTGAGCCCAAAGACAGATCAACATATTCGCGTATTCAAAACATCATCGTGAAAACTCCTGAGGGCATATCTGTGCCGTTGAATAATGTTACGGAGCTTGTCCCTGCAAGCGGTGCGATGGTTATAACCAGAAGCGAAAACTCAAGAGTTGCTGTCATTAGGTTCAATATTCGTGGTCGAGATCTTGGTTCTGCTGTGTCAGAGGCGCAAAAACTTCTGGGCAAAAAATTGGATCTTCCGGAAAATTACTCCCTAAAATGGGCAGGACAATCAGAAAGTCAAAAAAATGCGAATATTCGTCTTGCTATTATTTTGCCGATAACTTTGTTAATAATTGCGGCTATTTTGTATCTTGAATACAAAAATTGGATCTATGTTTTGATTGCAATGTCATCAATTATTGTGACTTTGACAGGCTGTATCTTTGCTTTGTTTTTGACGCATACGTACTTTTCAATCTCAGCAGGCGTTGGCTTTATTGCGGCGATAGGTGTTTCGATACAAAACGGTGTTGTGATTTTATCTTCTTTGATTCGCCATACCAAATCTGTACATCATAGTGTCGATGATTTGATAAAAGGAGCCGTGCAAAAAATAAGACCCGTCTTAACGGCTTCGAGTGTAGCTATTTTGGGTCTTTTGCCTGCGGCTGTTTCTAACGGTATCGGAGCTCAAAGTCAAAAACCTTTTGCTATAGCAATTATAGGCGGTTTATTTGTGGGAACTTTTTTTACAATATTTTTGATTCCGCTTTTATTTAAAACTTTCAAATATGATAAACAAGGAGCATCTCATGAAATATAAAGTTTTAGTGCTGTTTTTGGTTTTATTTGTTGCTGTTACTACGACAGGATGTAATCGTGATGATAATGCAAATAGTAATCATAAGCAGATTATACTCAGTGCAGCGCAAGAGCAAAATGCTAAACTCCAAACGGAGCCTCTTTTGATAAGAGATATCAAAATAATAATAACAATTCCTGCGCAGTTTAAGGCAATTAACAAATTTACGGACAAACTTTATGCTCCTATTTCAGGGCATGTTACAAGTATACTTGTGGAGCCCGGTTTTATCGTAAAAAAAGGGCAGACTATTGCTCAGATAAAATCAGATGAAATTGGCCAAATTCAGCTTGAATTTTTGGATAAATACATACAGGCAGATTCTCAGGTAAAACAGATGACAGCTATGTATGCTTTGTCTTCTCAGGCTTTTAAAAGGGAGGGTATTCTTTATCGTGAGGGGATTTCTTCTCGTGCAGAATATGAAGTTGCAAAGGCGCAAATGCAAAAGGACAAGGCTGTTCTTGATTCGGCCAAAGTTGAGCGCAGTACAATTATTAAGGTTTATTCTCAAAGAATTGCACTTTATGGTGGGGATTCAAGTTCTATTCAAAGGGCGATTTCGAGCAAAAAAATCTACCCTTATATTACACTAAGAGCCCATACCGGCGGGATTGTTCTTGACAGAAAAGTGAATCCGGGCGAATTTGTTGATGACGATAAGGAAATGTTCACTATTGCCGATCTTTCGACTATTTGGCTTGTGGGGTATGCTTTTGAAAAAGATTCACAGTTTTTAAAAGTCGGCCAGCATGTATGGGGTGATTTGGAAGAAGCCCAAGGGCCTGAAGTTAAGGGAATTCTTTCATATGTTTCATCTATTTTGGATAATGAGAGCAAAACTCTTGAAGTGCGAGCAGATATTCCAAATCCGAATTTTGAAATTAAGCCCAATATGTATGCTGAAATGCGTGTTGATATAGGTACTATAAATGCTCTTGCCGTGCCCAATAAGGCTTTGCAAAAATATGGCGATTATATATTTGCCTATGTGAAGGTCAAACCCAATACTTATGAAGAAAGAAAAGTAATAATAGGGCATAAAAATGATAATTATTCAGAAGTATTATCAGGCTTAAAACCCGGTGAAGTTGTTGTGACAGAAGGAGCTTTTTCTTTGTTGGGTGAGAGCATCAAACAAAAAGAACAATAAAATCCAAAATAATTTCACAATATTTTTGGGTCTTGGTATAATTAGCTTGTAATTTTAAAAGGAGCGACAAATAAAATGCTTGATATCAAATTAATTCGAGAAAATACTGACAAAATTAACGAACTTTTGCAAAAAAGAAATACTTCTTTGTCGGTAGATGAAGTAATTAAGATTGATGAAAAAAGACGCCAAGTCCAAACACAAGCTGATGAATTGAGAAACCAGCGTAAAACCATCTCAAATCAAATAGGTTCTCTTAAAAAACAAGGACAAGATACATCAATAATCGAGGCTCAAGTGCGTGAGATTGGTGATGAGATTAAAAAACTTGAAGAACAAGAAACTGACTTGAACGAAGCTCAAAGGACGCTTCTTTTGAATATACCAAATACTCCATCAGAAGATACGCCGATAGGCAGCGATGATTCTGCTAATCTTGTTATCAAAACAGTAGGGACTCCTCGTACGGCTTTTGCCAAACCTCATTGGGAAATTGCTGAAGAAAAAGGACTTGTTGATTTTGAGCGCGGCGTTAAGCTTGCTCAGTCAAGATTCACCCTTTATACGGGCAAAGGAGCCGCTTTGGAGCGTGCTATTATTAATTTCTTTTTATCCATTCACACTCAAGAGCATGGCTATACAGAAATTATGCCTCCTTTAATGGTTAATTCTGCTGCTATGACAGGCACGGGGCAGTTGCCAAAGTTTAAAGAAGATATGTATAAATGCGAAGAAGAGGATCTTTTCTTGATTCCTACAGCAGAAGTTCCTGTGACAAATATCTATTCAAATGAGATTTTGAAAGAAGAAGACCTTCCCAAATACATGGTGGCTTACACTCCTTGTTTTAGGCGCGAAGCAGGCTCTGCTGGCAAAGATACACGCGGCCTTATAAGATTGCATCAGTTTAATAAAGTTGAACTTGTGAAACTTTGTACACCTGAAACATCCCAAGAAGAACACGAAAAACTGACTCAAAATGCTGAAAAAATGCTTGAATTATTAGAACTTCCATACAGACGTGTTCAATTGTGTTCGGGTGATCTTGGTTTTTCTGCAACAAAATGTTATGACCTTGAAGTTTGGATGCCTTCTTATAACGGTTATAAAGAAATTTCAAGCTGTAGTAATTTTGGTGATTATCAGGCAAGACGAGCTAATATCAAATACAAAAAAGAAGGCGGCAAACCTCAGTTTGTCCACACTATCAACGGCTCAGGCCTTGCGGTTGGCCGTACATTTGCCGCAATAATAGAAAACTGCCAACAAGATGATGGCAGTATTTCAATTCCAACACAATTAATTAAATACACTGGCTTTGACAGGATTTAGCTTTTTTCTATAGCTTCACATTGATTCCTGGTAGCTTTTCGCTACTGTATTTATTGACAGACTCCTGCAGTCGGATTCTTCTTGAAGTTTTGTTTTGAGATTGTTCAAGACAGTAATCTGACTTTCGTAATTGTTACTTTTTAAGCTTTTGTTGATAATGTTAACGTGTTCGATATAAAAGCTTAATCTTTTAATAAAACTTGATAGCTCGCTTTTAGAAACTTGGTGAATCAAATGATTTACGATTCTGTCCAAACCTTCTTCGCTTCTAGCGATGCTTGCAACATAGCTAACTTCCATTAATATAACCTACCTTACTTAACTAACCTTGATACTCATGTAAAAACAATTTCTTTTGAGAAATTGCTTTTTTGGTTTTTACCATGTTACAAAAATGTTAACAAAAGTTAGGTGAGTTTATTTTCGATAATATTAAAAAGCTTATCTATAGAGATTTTGAGGCAGTTTAGCTTATCGCAGCTTTCTTGTCTTTTATCCCAAAGGCAAGGGCGGCAGCCTGTGTAATTTGATACAGGGGTAAATAATTCATGCTGAGGCATAAGTTTTTTTTCATCTGTCGGGCCAAAAATACCGATGAGGTTTTTTTGTAATCCCACTGCAATGTGTAGTGGTGCAGAATCAATGCAGATGCAAAGATCCGCTTTTTTCATCAGTTTTACAAGGTGTTTGATATTTTTAGTTTTACCGTAAAAATTCACTATGTTTTTAGTATCAATTTTTGCTGTTATTTCATCTATTACTTCTTTATCATCAGGCCCGCCTGCTATCCAGATAGTATATTTGTCTGAATCTTGGAGTTTTTTGATTAATTCAGGCCATTTGCCATAGCTTTTTATTATATTTTTTTCTTTGCTAAGTTTGCTTGAGCCCGGATGAATTAAAACAATTTTTTTATCAGAATCAGGCACCACAAATTCATCTGTTTTTTGATTAGGATTTGTGTGGTAAGTTTCAGGCTCTGTCTCAATTTGAGGAAGTTCTGCTTGTAGATCGCAAAGCCCTGAAACCAAGTCGTGATACATATTTCCTGCGTATTGCTTTTTGTTCAGTTTGATTGTTTTTGTCAAAAGGATTCTGCTTAAAAATCCCGTATCATAGCCATATTTTTCTTTGATTCCTGTTAATGCCAAAATCACTGATATTAAAGGCGATCCACCTGATGAGATAATCATATCGAAATTTCTTCTTCTGAGCCTTACGATAAGACGGAGCACTTCAAGATGTTTTTTTGCGCTTTTGATATCGCATTCGATGATATTATCTACCAGGGTCGTAAGATCTTTTATAGCTTTGCTTCTGGGTTCTGTCACGAGTGTGATTTCAGAGTTGGGGAATGCTTTTTTGACTGATTTTATTGCAGGCAAAAATAATATTTCATCGCCAAGTCCGCCGAAGTTTATCATCGCTATTTTTTTCATTGTGACACCTCATCTGATGCTGTGCCCAAAATGGCAATCATCATCCAAAAAATAAATTGTATTTGTGGCCTGAACCATACGGTATCAACTATTCCATGCACCATCATGCCTACAATTGAGATAAGTGTGATACTTATTATGATTTTTGGGTTGTAAGCAATTTGTGAGATGATTTTTTTGATGGCGGTTATGATGCTTGTGATGATGAAAGCCATAAAGTTTATCAGCCCCAAAATCCCTGTCTCAACTGCGATTTCAAGCGGTACGCAGTATGCTCCTAAAGCATCGAAGGCCGTTTTCATATAAAGTCCGTAAACTTCTCTAAAGGTCCAATTTCCAACGCCTATCCCGCATAAGGCATTATCGCAGAACATTCTGAAGCTTGAATGATATACATTCATTCTGAATGAATTGCTGCTGTCATCTCTTTGGGCAAAAATTGAACAGACTCTTTTTTGTAAAGACGGCTCTGCCAAAATCACCGTGATTATTGCCAAAGCCCCTAAAATAAGGGTATTTGACCAGATTTTTTTGAGGTGAGGTTTGTCTTTGAAATCATGCCAAATAAGATGCCCCGATATTGCGCTGAAAAGAGCCAATTGCGCCATTAGTGCAAGGTAGCTGCCTCGGCAGCCTGTAAAAATAATAGTCAAAAATGTTGCTAAAAGACCTATTGCAGCAACGGAATTTATTTTTTTATTTTTAAAATCATAAAAAGTGCAGCCAAGTGTTGTCGGGATTGTTGCAATCAAATACCCTGCCAAAAGATTCGGATTTAGTGGTTTAAGGGTACCAAAAACTCTTGTCATTATTTCTTCAGGGTTGATATTTTGCATATCTTGCCATCCGGCCAAGGCTTCCACATGGAATAGGTTTTGATAAATACCTATGAATCCTTGTATTGAACTTAATACCGCAATGAGTGCAATATAAGCTATTTTCAACTTTGGGTTGGCTTTGAATAATTCTCTAAAAGTCCAATAACCAAAGAAATAAATCAAGACCTTAATCAATCCATGCAGACTGTCAAACAGCCAGGATGACCATAATGTTGCAAGGCAAAAAAGCAAAACATATATAACTACCCACACATCAAAAGAGTTGATTGTGATGTGTGTTTTTGGCCTGAGGAGGTATTTGCAAAATAAAAGACCAAAGCCTAAAAGCATTACTATGCCGATTTTTTCAGAATCCCAAAAAGTGCTTACAATCAGGGTCAAAACAGCAAAAATATTGATAAATATATCGATATTTTTGATAAAAAGACTGTTTTTAGTAAGAAAGCTTGTTTTTGTTTGGGTAAAATCCAAGCAATTATTTACAAATCTGATAAAAACACTATTATTGAGATTGGTCTCCATTTATTTTTATATCCTGTAGTGAGTTATTTTTCTTCGTCCACTCTTACGTCTGATACAACTCCTGACAGACGGTATTTGAAGCCCTCGATTGTGATAGGAAGGCCGATTTTGATTTTGTTTCCGCCGATAACAGGGCCGTCTTCCGTAATTATTGCATTGTCTTTTAGGGTCACATTAACATTATACAAGTTTTGTTTTGACGGATCATCAATGGCGAATACGTTTTTGGTTGTGTCATAGACTGCCACTTTCCAAGGTGCAAAATCAAAATTTGTGATTTTCAATTCTGTATAAGGGACATTTCTGATGGTAATAAATGCACTGTCACCGACTTTGAAAAGAGGCTCATTTGCTGTTATGGGCTGCCCTGTAAAAGTAGCATCAAATTCGATAGGTGCTTGTTTTTCAATTACATTGCCTGCAGTTTGATGTTCGCCTATTTTTACTGCGGTGAATCCTGTAATCCCAAGGATTAATGCGACAATTATAATTTTGTCCAGTAAATTCAATTTTTTCATAAAAGCTCCTTATTTTAATATAAGATTGATTTCGTCTAATTGTGCTTTAAGTTGATTTTGTGTGGTAGTTGCACAGCCAAAATGTCTCACAACAATGCTTGCCGCCAAATTACCTATAAACATAGCCTCAGCAGGAGTTGCACCTGATGCCAAAGCTAGAGTAAAGCTTGCTACGACAGTATCTCCGGCACCTGTTACATCAAAAACGTCTGTTTTGTTGAATGCAGGAATTTTTACCATTTTTTGCCCCTGTGCAAAAACGGCCATTCCATCACCCCCGCGGGTGATAAGTATCATTTTGGCGTTAGTTTTATCCAAGAGGTCTTGTCCTGCTTTTTGAAGAGTTTCTTCATCAGTGATTTCATATCCTACTGATTTTTGGGCATCGGGTTGGTTTGGCGTTAGTACCGTTGCTTTTTGGAATTTGTGAAGGTCTGTTTGCGGGTCGACTGCAACAATTTTGCCTAGTGAATTTGCTGTTTCGATTGTTGCTTTTATGATGTTCGGTGTCATCATACCTGTTCCGTAATCTGATAGAATTGCTGCATCATAATCAGGCATTGCTTTTTTGATGTTTTCAATTATTTTTGTTTCTATTTCTTCTGATACAAATTTGTGAGATTCTCTGTCGATTCTGACTATTTGTTGAGTTACAGATTGGGTTGAGGCTCCTGAAATTCTTGTTTTGACAGAAGTGGGTCTTGTAGGGTCACACACCATATAATCAGTATTTATCCCTGCATTATTAAGTGTTTCAAGCAGAATCGGCCCGTGGAAATCTTCCCCGTAAAGCCCTATTGTTGCGACTTTGCCTTTATTCAGGGTGGATAAGTTGTGGGCGGCGTTTGACGCGGCACCGAGGATAATATTTGTATGACTGTGAAGAAGAATCAAAACAGGTGCTTCTCTTGAGATTCTGCTTGCGTTTCCGTATATCATCTCATCTATTGCCAAATCACCTATCACAAGGATTTTTTGGTTATTCATATTATCTATGATTTTTTTTAGTTTATCTTTTTCAAACATTGTTGCTCCAATCAATGCTAATATCTTATTTTAAATGATTTTTTCGGTTGAGTTAACTTGCTTAAAAGTATAAAGATGTTATAGAATGTTTACTATAGACTAGATAATTATAAGCTGAACAAACTTAACTGAAAAGATTTTATTTTGAGGAATATGAATGGAACTTAAGCAAGAATATGAAATAGACAAAGATTCATATTACAAATCCAAAAAGTATGTAATTAAAATCTACCCTGAAAATATTGATAAAATTGATTCTTTGGACCCAAGAGACAGAGATCAGTTCATTAATGATGCGATTGATTTGTATTTGGACAGATATCATTCTCATCGTAAGCAACAAAATATTATAGACAAAATCAAAAAAGCAATCTGTTATGCTGTTTGTACTTTGCTTATTTTTGCTCTTTTCAGCGCAATTGTAAGATTTTTGATGGTGTATTCTGATGCAACTAATGCTCAGATGGAGCAAAATTTCGAGAGACTTTTTGATAATTATCACTTACAGTAAAAGACCGCTTATTATATTTAGGTGCTCTTTGGTTTCCATTTGTTTATTGTTGGCGATAAGGATAATTTTTTCGAGCTCTGAGACTAGTTTGTCTTTTTTGTCCAAGGACGCTTTTTTGAAAAATCCGCCTATTTTTATATTGGATGAAATTTCATCCAATAAATCAACACATTTGTTATAGAAGCTTGTTTCCATCAAATCCTGATTTTTGGTAACCATTAACATGGCTTTATTTAGGGCTTGTTGAAATTCCAATGACTTTTGTTTTTTGATGTTTTCTCTTAGGGTTGAGAGTTCTTTGCTGAGATTTTGGTAGAATAAAAACAGTCTGACTTTTTTGTATCTTAATGGATTTTTGAAATATTCCATCGTTGCGTTATAGCCTATTGTTGCGAGGTCTTGTTTTTTTTCATTTTTCATCGAAAAATCAACAGGCATGGTGTCTTTTGTGTCTATTTTTATATAGTCATATTTATCATTTTGGCTGTATTTATTCATGATAAATTCAGTCGAAATATTTGATGAGGTGTTTATTATTGCGGTTATGTAATCTATTGTGCTTTCGATTTGCTGTTTTGGATTTGACCCTTCGAGGCGAAACTCCATCACTCTGCAATCAGGCGGGTTCATATGTTCTGAAAAACTCCAAAAAGGGAGCCCTCTTATTATATCGCCGTCAATTATGCAGTTATCATCAACCCAGGTGGGTTTGAAAATTCCCGGCAAACTGATTGATGCTCTTATTGCTGTTGCTATGGCTTCATCAGGTGTTGCATATTTGCTGAATTCTTTGTATGAACCCGTTGAAATATCTGTCGCAATTATGATTAAGTCTTTTTCAATATCTTTGAAAGTCACAGGAAGATTGGCATCTTTTTCATAGCTTTCTTGGTAGAATTTTTTTTCGATAACTTCTTTTATCCAGTTGAGAATATTATCGCCTTTCCAAAGACCGAAATTTTTGTTGAGCGCAAGGTTGATATCTCTGAAATTTTCATATTTCGCTTTTAAAAATATTTCTTCGATTTCATCCGTTGTGTAGCCAAGGGCGTAAAAGCTTGCAAAAATTGAGCCGACAGAAGAGCCTGCCAAGCCTTTTATGGTTATTCCAATTTCTTCTAACGCTCTGAATACGCCGACATAAGCCGTACCTCTGACGCCACCGCCTGATAAAATGCAAAAATATTCCATTTTTTCTTTTTGGTTAGCCAAGATTAGTTGTACCCTTCATCGAGCCATTCTCGAATTCGTAACTTCACGCCTAATTCATCGGCGATTTTTTGGCAATTATCAACATTGATAATGTTGTTTTGGTATCCTGTAACTATTGTCAAAGTTGTATCTATGCCTGAGTCTTGGCATAATTTGGCAAAAGTTTTTACATCTTCGTATATTTCTTTGCCGAATTTGCTTTTGCTTAGTTCTTGATATTGTTCTGCATTATCAGAATTGAGACTTATTGAAACTTTGTCGATGAGACCTTTTAGCTCAGGGACTACGTTTCTTTTGTAGATTACATTCGCTTGTCCGTTTGTGTTGATACGTGTGGGCAAATGAGGGTAGTGTTTTTTTGTAAACTCTGCAACTTGTTTTATAAGGTCAAGTTTAAGGGTGGGTTCGCCGTATCCGCAAAAGACAACCTCTTTAACCTGAGGTGTGATTTTTTCTCTTACTTGATCAAGCACATCTTCAATTTTTATTTTTTCACTTTGAAGATTCAGATTTGAGCCTGCCACGGCATCATTGAGACTTCTTATGCAAAAGATACAATCGTTTGTGCATAAGTTGGTGAGATTTATATATAAATTATCTTCTAAAATGTAAGCGTATGTGTCCATAATTATCCTCTTTAGCCCTATTTTGTCATAATTGGGATGGAAAGACAATTATTTTTTATTTTGTATAAAAGCATATTGGGCACTTGCAAGCCCAAAAAGACCCAGTGTTACAGTGCCGACATACTGAAATATTTTTGGTATGACATCACTTTTGAAATTTTTTCTGGCGGCTACAGCTCCTATGACTGTTCCCGCGAAAATACTTGTTTTGACTATTCCGCTTGATTTGTAGGACATATAGGCATAGTAATCATCGCTTCTTTTATTTTTTTTACCTTTAAAAGAAACGCCTAATTTGTTCTTTGGACTTTGATTTGCAAAGAATTCTACGCGCATATTGTTATAACCTTTTACTTTTTAACTGTTTTTAAGAGATTTAGAGAGATTGTTATGTGAGACCATAGACTATTATAACATCAACGTCAACCTTTTGTATATCTTTTATGGTTATTTCAACGCAGTCATTGATTGAGGTCACATCAAATCCTTCAAAGCAGGGTATAGACTCATTATCGGCTAATATTTTCGGCCCCATAAAATGATAAATTTTATCAATATGCTTGCCCTTTAGCATTGCAGAATTTATTTTTGCTCCTGCTTCAACAAGTATGCTGCAAATTTTTCTTTTGAAAAGTTCATTTAGCAAAAAATCAATATCAATTTTGCTATTTTTATTCAAAGGGCAAACCAAAATCTCAACATTTGGTGGGTATTTGGCAGTATTTTTGCTTGTTGCAAGGATTACTCGCCCTTCTTGGTATATTTTGGAATTAGGGTTTGTTTTTGCGTTGGTGTCCAAAACTATTTTGATCGGATTTTTGCCGTTTGGCAAGGTGCAGGTCATAGAAGGGTCATCTGCTATGACGGTTCCTGAGCCTGTTAAAATTGCGTCGTGTTGATTTCTCAAATTTTGTACTATTTCCCTTGAAGAGGGTGAAGTTATCCATTTTGATGAGCCGGTTTTTGTTGCGATTTTTCCATCAAGGGTTGTTGCTATTTTAAGGGTTATAAAGGGTTTTTTTTGCGTTTGATTTTTGATGAAGACTTCATTCAGCTCTTTGCATTTGTCTTCGAGGATGCCTATTTCAACTTCAATCCCTGATTCTTGGCATTTTTTTATTCCGTTGCCGGATACTATCGGGTTGGGGTCTATCATCCCGACAATGAGTTTTTTGATGCCTTTTTCTATAATAAGATCAGCGCAAGGAGGAGTTTTCCCATGGTATGAGCATGGCTCCAAATTCACTATGATGGTGCCGCCTTTGGCTTTTTCTCCTGCTTGGTTTAGGGCAAAAACCTCGGCATGCGCTTCGCCGTATTTTGGGTGATAACCTTCGCCGACAATATTTCCGTCTTTATCCAAGACAATTGCTCCGACCATAGGGTTTGGCGATACCTTGCCTTGGGCTGTTTTTGCCAAGTTGATGCATTTTTGCATTAAAATATTAAACATAAATTTATTTTACTAGAAAAATAGCAAAAAAATTCCTTGAGGGATTTTAAGTATGTACAAGTTAACTTAATTGTAAAAAACAGGTATACCACGGAAAATGCAGTTTACTATTGATTCTGCGAAAAGAAACTATCTTTTGCGGACGAACATCGTCAATAATCGAGAGCAAGAGCAGCCAAAATCACAGTTTGTAATCCAAACTAAAAAAGAGGCAATGCTCGATAAGTCGGCTGCCTTTTTGGCAGGAGCGGCGATTGCAGGGATTGTCCGAAATCTAAAACAAGTAAATAGTCAGTTTTTCTTGAGTTCTCTTGAGAAAATCAACTATTTGCCATCACCAGAAAAAACAAAAGATGTAGCTCATAAAGTTATCGAAGATATGGGTCTTTCTCATCGAGGGGTTAGCGTTATTTTTGCGGAAGAGACCCCTGATAGTCAAAAGAAAATATCCGCTATTTTATCCAAAAACTATTTCGGTGCTGTCAAAAAGAAGATGAAAAAAACATCATTGGGATTTTTGGACAAAATTTCTGATATTTTTGCAGATGCCAATGCTACATTGATTGGCAAGAGTAAAAAGGCATCGTATTTAATTCACGAAAAATGCGCTATTACCGGTAAGGCAACAAGTCAGCTTATTTTTCACGAACTTGGCCATGCCAAAATTGCAGAAAATAAAAACCTTCGTCCTCTTTTGACAGTGGGTAAAAAACTTCCGCTTTGTTCTGTGGGGCTTGGAGCCTGGAGTTTGTGGCATACGCCTATGAAAAAAGATGATACCGTTAAACAATCTTCTTCTCAAAAAGTTAAGGATTTTGTTGATGGCAATATAGGCAAAATAACCTTTTTGTCTTTTGCTCCTTTGTTTGTTGAAAAGGCTTTAGCCACCAAGTATAGCCTTGATTTGACTAAAAAATATCTGAAGCCGCAAGCCCAAAAATCTCTCAAAAAATTATACGTAATAGGTCTTATGGCTTATGTTGCAACGGCTTTTGCCTCTGCGGCAGGATTTGGTTTGGGTAATAAAGTTCAAAATAACATTATCAAACAAAAACATACCCCTCAAGATGTTTACAATTTGTTAATTTAATCGTCAAAAAGTAACAATTTTATGTAAAAATATGTCTTTATTAACATGACGGCGTGTATCCGTTTTAGTTAAGGTAGTCAGGTTTAATTATGAATATGTCGGTTTCTAATTCTTTGAATTATGGACACGGTAGTTATTATCAAAATAATTACCCGACTCAAACACGCTCTGATGAATCCCAAGTGGCGCTTAGTGTTGCCGAATTGGCAGGGGCTTCAATTTTGATACAACAAGCATCAAAATATCTTGCGCACAAACTCGGCCAAGGGGATGAATTTACAAGTTTTGATAATGTAAAAAAAATATCCGATAAAATGCTCTCAGAGAACGGATTGAAGGGCAAAATAGATGTCGGGTTTCTTGATGATGCTAATAAAATTGACTACATAAAAAAATACGGAAGCCAAATGACAGATAGCTTTGAAACTGTTGCGAAAGGCGGGAATGCTTTTTATATGGATGGTGCCAAATTGGCAGTTGCTCCCAAAGCAAAACCTTCTTTGATGCTGCATGAACTAGGTCATGCCATAAATGCCAGTAAGGGTAAGTTTATGCGCTTTTTGCAAAAATCCCGCGGATGGGCAACGGCAGTACCTACGGCTCTTTTGATGCTGAATGGAGCAATGGGGCAAAGTAATGACGGTAAAAAGAATTTCGTCGAAAAAAATGCAGGTTTGATAGGCTTTGCAGCATTTACTCCTACTATCATTGAAGAGGGGCTTGCTTCTTTGCGTGGTGTCAATGCAGCTAAAAAATTCCTTGGCAAAGGAGCCAAACTCGGCGCGCTAAAACGCAACTATGCGCTTGCTTGGGGCACATATATTCTTGCAGGTCTTGGTCTTGCTTTGGCTGCAAAACAGTCTGTCGCAAGTTCTTAATGTTTTCTAAAAACAGCTATTTTATGCCATAATTGAGCTATGCAAAAAATAGCTCTCACAGGAAATATCGCTTCGGGCAAAAGCCTTGTTGAAGAACAATTCCAATCGCTTGGGTTTGATATCATTGATGCGGATAAAATAGCCCATGAGGTTTTGGTTGAAAAACTCAACGTATTACAAAATCTTTTTGGCAAAGAAATAATCAATCAAGGGCAACTCTCACGCGAAAAATTGGCTCAGATAGTGTTTTCTAATCCTTCTAGAAAACAAAAACTTGAGAGTATAATTCACCCTGAAGTAAAAAGACGAATCGAGGAGTTTCAAAAAGGAAAAACCATTTCTATAGCATCTATTCCACTTCTTTTTGAAGTCGGTTGGGAGGGTGATTTTGATAAAGTGATTTTGGTAATAGCAAAAGATTCTACCCGTCAAAAACGTCTTATGGAGCGCAGCGGACTGACTAAAGAACAAGCCAAAATTCGTATGAATGCACAGATTTCACAAGGTGATAAAATCAACAAGGCCGATTTTGTCATTGATAATAACGGCTCAAAAGAAGAAACATTCGAGCAGGTAAAACAGATTTATGATAAATTAAAATAAAAAATAATTAGGATTATAGGAGACAGAAAATGCATACTTCAAAAAGATTGGACAAAATCCCGCCGTATTTATTTGCGCAAATTGATGCCAAAATTGATGCTGCAAGAGCAAAGGGAATTGACATAATTTCACTTGGTATCGGAGATCCTGATACGCCCACTATTCCAACAGTAGTTGAAGCTATGCACAAGGCAATTGATGATCCGACAACTCATGATTATCCTCCTTATAATGGTACAAAAGCCTTTCGTCAGGCATCTTGTGATTGGATGAAAGAGCGTTTTGGCGTGGAGCTTGATGCCGATAAAGAAATGCTTGCCAACATCGGCTCAAAAGAAGCAATAGCACACGTTTTCTTTGCTTATGTTGATGAGGGTGATTACACTCTTTGTCCTGATCCCGGGTACCCTGTGTATCAAAACGCAACTATTTTAGCGGGCGGAACACCTTATTCTATGCCACTTTTGGCGGAAAATAAATTCATTCCTGATCTTGATGCAATTCCTGTTGATATTGCAAAAAAAGCAAAACTTATGTTTTTAAATTATCCAAATAATCCAACAGGGGCTGTTTGTGATTTGGAATTTTTCAAAAAAGCGGTGGCTTTTTGCAAAAAATATGATATTTTGCTTTGTCATGACCAAGCATATTGTGAGATGACATACGATGGTTATGTTGCCCCATCAATCCTTGAAGTTGAAGGCGCAAAAGATGTTGCAATTGAGTTTTTCTCTCATTCAAAATCGTACAATATGACAGGCTGGAGAGTCGGTTTTGTGGCAGGTAATGCTGCTGCTATTAAGGCTCTTGGTACTATTAAAAACAACATTGATTCAGGCGTGTTCAAGGCGATTCAAGCTGCGGCTATTGAAGCTTATAAAGCTCCTAAAGAACAAATCGAATCATTGAATGCAATGTATAAAGAGCGAAAAGAAGTTATGGAAGCAGGTCTTCGTGATTTGGGATGGGATGTTGAACCATCAAAAGCTACTTTTTACTTGTGGCTTCCTGTTCCAAAAGGATTCACATCTGAGCAGTTTGTAACCAAAATGCTTGAACAAGCGCATGTGGTTGTGCCGCCGGGAAATGGCTATGGTAAATACGGTGAAGGGTTCTTTCGTATCGCATTGACAAAACCTGTCGATACAATAAAAGAAGCTCTAAAGCGTATGAAAGAAGCGGGCATCAGATACGAATAATTTTTAAGAAAAGGGGCTTTTTGCCCCTTTTTTGGAATAAATATGATTTTTGCAGATAAGAAATTTTCAAATCCTATAAAAGTCATCGAGGCCTTTGACTCAAAAGGGCTCAAATCAGCATTTTGGGAGATAGAAAAATACCGCCAAAGTCACTATTTGCTTGGCTATATCCGTTATGAAGCCAAGGATGTTTTCTTGGGCGAAGATGTAGTTTCTGATTTGCCGTTATTGTATTTTGAAGTTTTTGACGGTTATGAAAAATTCGAGCCTGAGGCCGTATCAGATTTTGCTCAAGTGGCGGCGGTTGCGGATATT
>JAQUTS010000123.1 GCA_028694275.1 Candidatus Gastranaerophilales bacterium | reverse complement strand
AGAAATATCTCTTGATACACCGCCCATTTCGAACATTACTCTGCCCGGTTTCACAACAGCTACCCAGTACTCAGGGTTACCTTTACCTTTCCCCATACGAGTTTCAGCAGGTTTTTTAGTGATTGGCTTATCAGGGAATATCTTGATCCATACTTGACCGCCTCTTTTGATGTGACGAGTCATTGCACGTCTGGCTGCTTCTATTTGTCTACTTGTAATCCAAGCAGGCTCAACAGTTTGCAAACCATATTCGCCAAATTCTAACTCAGTTCCTCTTGTTTCAGAACCGTTCATATTGCCTTTCATTTTTTTACGATATTTTGTTTTTTTAGGCATTAACATTGTTTTATGCTCCTAATAAATTGATTATTTACCTCTTTTTTTACCGCCGCGACGATTGGCAGGTGCGCCGGCTCCGTCAAGGCTTACTTTTTTTGATTTGATGTTTTGGTCTACTTTTTCACCAGGCAAAATCTCACCTTTGAAAATCCAAACTTTAACACCGATGATACCCATAATAGTATCTGCTTCAGTAAAACCATAATCCACATCAGCCCTTAATGTTTGAAGAGGGATACGGCCTTCTTTAGACCATTCTGTTCTTGCGATTTCAGCACCGCCCAAACGACCGGAAACTGCAACTTTTATACCAAGAACACCTGCTCTCATAGAACGCTGAATAG
Organism: Candidatus Gastranaerophilales bacterium; assembly: GCA_028694275.1. Classification (GTDB taxonomy): domain Bacteria; phylum Cyanobacteriota; class Vampirovibrionia; order Gastranaerophilales; family CAJFVJ01; genus JAEWLZ01. The sequence goes on along the minus strand of JAQUTS010000123.1, from coordinate 4,784 downwards.
CTTGTTTCATCGCTCTTCTGAAAACTACACGTTTTTCAAGTTGCTGAGCAATTGACTCGGCTACAAGTTGAGCATCAGCATCAACTTTATCAACTTCAAGAACGTCTATTTGAACTTTTCTGTTAAATTTAGCAGAAATTTCTTTTCTTAAATCATCAATACCTTGACCGCCACGACCGACAATAATACCGGGTTTTGCGGAAATGATAGAAATAACTGCATCTTGAGCTTTTCTGTCAATAAGAATTCTGCTGATGCCTGCATGATAAAGCTTCTTTTTGAGAAACTTTCTGATTTTAGCATCTTCAGCCAAGTTTAATGGATATTCTTTTTTATTTGCAAACCAACTGCTTAACCAAGGTTTAATTATACCTACTCTAAATCCTGTTGGATGTGTCTTCTGTCCCAATTTAGTGTCTCCTATTTTTTCACGCCGACTTTAATAGTCAAATGTGATGTACGTTTCATTCTTCTGTATATACGGCCTTGTGCTCTAGGCTTCGCTCTTTTATAAGTAACGCTCTCATCGGCAAAAACCTCTGATACAATCAAAGTTTCCGTTGGGAGGCCTTTTTCTTGAGCATTAGCAACCGCACTCAACAAGTTGTGAAGTACAACTTTCGCAGCCGCATAAGGCATAAAACGAAGGATTCTAATGGCTTCTTGAACATTTTTGCCACGAACTTCATTTATTACTCTGCGAATTTTTCTCGCAGTCATTTTTATATCTGTTTGTTTAGCTAAAGCTTCCATAACTATTTCCTTTTTGCTCCTTTGTCCTGTCCTGCGTGGCCACGGTAGAATCTTGTAGGAGCGAATTCGCCCAATTTGTGTCCTACCATTTGCTCTGTAACATAAACAGGAACGTGTGTTTTACCGTTGTGAACCGCTATAGTGTGACCTAACATGTCAGGCACAATCATAGATGCTCTAGACCAGGTTTTTATAACCTTTTTATCACCTGCTTCGTTCATTTTTTCAATCTTTTTTTGCAAAGACTCTTGAACGTATGGACCTTTTTTTAATGAACGGGCCATTAACTTTATCTCCTTACTTACGTTTTCTTACTATGTACTTGTCGGTATTTTTGTTCTTCTTTCTGGTTTTATAACCAAGAGCCGGTTTACCCCAAGGAGTCTTCGGATGTCCCCCTGGACCTGTTTTACCTTCACCACCACCGTGAGGGTGATCGCAAGGGTTCATAGTTACACCACGAACTGTAGGACGAATTCCCAAATAACGGGTTCTTCCTGCTTTACCGATTTTCATGTTTTTCTGTTCTGAATTGCCGAGAACTCCGATAGTTGCAAAACAATCTTTGCGAACCATTCTCATCTCTGATGAAGGCATTTTCAAAGTAACATAATTACCTTCTTTCGCCATCAATTGAGCACCTGCTCCTGCAGATCTGACAAGCTTGCCGCCGCATCCTGGTGTCAATTCTATGTTGTGAACAATTGTACCCAAAGGAATATCAATCAAAGGAAGAGCATTTCCGACTTTGATCTCAGCATTTGAGCCGCTCACGATTACATCACCGACTTTTAATTTGTCAGGTGTCAAAATATATCTTTTTTCACCATCCGCGTAGAAACAAAGAGAGATACGTACATTTCTGTTTGGATCGTATTCAATTGTTTTTACAGTTGCCGGAACGCCTACTTTATCACGTTTGAAATCAATCAGACGGTAAGCTTTTTTATGTCCGCCACCTTTGTGACGACATGTAATTCTACCGGTGTTGTTTCTTCCTGATTTTTGTTTTTTGGCTCTCAATAGAGATTTTTCCGGAGTACTTGTTGTAATTTCAGAAAAATCATTAACTGACATGCCTCTTTGTCCCGGGGATGTTGGATTTATCTTACGAATACCCATTTTCTTAAGCTCCTATTAGATCTTCAAGAGGTTCGCCGTCAATTGTAACGATTGCCTTCTTGCTTGATTGTGTTCTACCGTGTTTCATACCCAGTCTTTTTTCGTGACTTGGCATATAAACTGTTCTTACTTTTTTAACTTTTCTACCGGGGAAAAGTTCTTCAACAGCCTGTTTGATTTCTGTTTTTGTAGCATTTTGCACTACTTCAAACGTGTATTGATTATTTTCAACAGCTAGCGCAGCCTTTTCAGTAACCAAAGGCTTTTTGAGAACGTCTAGCAGTGTTTCTTTGCTTGATTTTACGTGGCTCATTTTTTCAATAACCTTTCTGTGATTTCCTTGATGGCTGTTTCTGTTGTTAAAACTTTATCAGCTTCAAGAAGGTCTTTTACATTGATGTTAGAAGGAAGAATCAATCTTACGTTTGGCAAGTTTCTCAAAGAAAGTTGCAAATGTTGATTTTCTGCTTGCTTGTAATCTGCAATTACAAGGATTTTGCCTTCTAAATTCAAAGCTTTCAAGATTTTAACCATTTCTTTAGTCTTTGGAGCTTCGATACCTGAAAAGTCTTTTACAACTGTCAAATCAGCTGTTCTTGCAGACAATGCTGATCTTAAAGCCAATCTTCTAGCTTTAGCCGGCATAGAGAAACTGTAATCTCTTGGTTTTGGACCAAAAGAAACACCGCCGCCTGCAAATAAAGGGCTTCTCAAACTACCTGCACGAGCTCTGCCCGTACCTTTTTGCTTCCAAGGCTTTCTTCCGCCGCCACGAACTTCTGCGCGAGTTTTGGAATTTGCAGATCCGCTTCTTGCATTGTTCAATTGACGTCTTAGCGCAAGGTGCATTACATGAACATTAGGCTCAACACCGAAAACATCATCGTTTAGGTCTAATTCGCCTAGTGAACTTCCGCTTGCATTATGTATTGTTAGTTGCTTTGCCATGATTTTTATCCTTTAGTTCCATTTAACTCTTGATGGTTTTACAGTTACCAATTTGCCCTCAGGACCTGGAACTGAACCTTTAACCAACAAAAGATTTTTGTCGTTGTCAATTTTAACTACTTGTAATTTTGTAACTGTGACAGTCTCATTACCCATATTCCCTGCCATTTTCTTACCTTTGAAAACGCGGCTTGGAGTTGTACCTGCACCGATAGAACCGGGGGCTCTGTGATTTTTAGAACCGTGCGCCATAGGACCTCTTGAGAAGTTATGACGTTTTACGGTACCTTGAAAACCTTTACCGATAGATCTACCTGTTACATCAACTTTTTCTATATCAGCCAAAATACTTGCATCAAGCGTTTGGCCTATTTCGTATGAAGATGTATCTTCTACTTTAAATTCTTTCAAAACTCTGAACAAGCCCAATTTGTTCTTAGTCAAGTGACCTTGCTGAGCTTTTGTCAAGTGTTTTTCCTTAGCATCAACCAAACCGACTTGGATAGCATTGTATCCGTCTTTTTCGACAGTCTTGATTTGGGTGATTGTCAATGGTTCTACTTTTATAACTGTTACGGGGATAATAATCCCTTCTTCGCTAAAAACTTGGGTCATGCCAAGCTTTTCGCCGATTACACCTAAAGTCATTCTTACCTCTTTTCTTGTGAGCGCTGCGCGCTTTAGATTACGCAGATCACATTCATTAACTTAATTTATGCTTGGCGGTCTCACACCGCCTGAAGATTATAGCTTAACTTCGATGTCAACGCCTGCCGGCAAATCCATACGGCTAAGTTCTTCTGTTGTTTGTTGAGTTGGATCGATGATATCGATAACTCTTTTGTGTGTACGGATCTCAAAGTGCTCACGTGATTTTTTGTTAACGTGTGGGCTTCTCAATACACAATATACACGACGCTTTGTAGGAAGCGGGATCGGACCTGATACTTTTGCATCAGTTCTTTCTGCTGTTTCGACTATTTTTTTAGCTGACAAGTCGATTAAGCGGTGATCGTACGCTTTTAAACAAACTCTGATTCTTTGTTGTTTTGATTTAGCTGCCATTATTATATTTGTCCTTAATGTTTTCCAAAACGAATTTCTATTACCGCAAGTGTAACTCACAGTATTAATAACTTTAACTAAAACAAAAACCGCCGTCAACCATGATTTTTGAGGAATGTATCATGTTTGTAATATTGTATATACTTTGCGTTCTTTATTGCCAAGTCGCAATGACTTTCATCCACTATTCAATTAAAATAATCTTTGTAATTAAAAATATAAGAGTTAAAAATGGAAGAAAAAGATATAGAAAAACTCATAAAGGCATCAGAAAATATTGATTCTATTTTACTTTTATCAAAAATGGCAGAAAGCTCAATAGAATATGGCTCTATCGAAAAAGTGTGGGATATGCATATTTTATTAAGTGTCATCAAAAAATTATGCACAGAATCATTGGTTGACTTAAGAGCTCTACAGGAAAAAGTTTAAAGTCAATTTCGTCTTCGACGAGTTCTGTTTTCTTTCTTTTTATTCGCAAGCAAAAAGAAAGAAAACAGAACCAAAAGAAAGAAAACAGAACCAAAAGAAAGAATAAACTGCGTTAGACCACAGACTTGAGATAAAATTCTTGACGTTTTTGTCTCAAGCCCAGCAATACCTCTCTCGCCTTGTGGAGTTTTTCCATATTTCTCAGCGAAACGTAACGGGGTGGGGCGCGCCAGTAGCGATGATGGAGCTCGATGATTAATATTTAAGGAGCGGAGCGACGCATTGCAAGCCCTAGTGAAGTGAGCGTTAGAAAATATGAGAAAAACGTAACAGGCGAAAGTTTTGTGAAACTTTTTAAAAAGTTTCCGCCCACCGCGCAGGGGAGTATTAGAAAGATGCTAAAACAAGTTCAGCATGACAATTACTCTAAATTAATATGATTTTTTATAAAAATAACTAATTTC
>JAQUTS010000122.1 GCA_028694275.1 Candidatus Gastranaerophilales bacterium | reverse complement strand
CGTGGCTATCAATACTGACGGCGTTTATAATATTTATATGGGCACAGATGGAAGTATGGAGATTTTGAGCGGAAGCTTAAGCTATGGAAAAGCACTTCCGGAGGGGTCTATTGAAGGACAAGTTCATTATCTTACAAGCGGAGAGCCTGCTTTTGCAAAAAAATATAACGGAAGTCTGTGGGGTAATTATGAAAAAGTGCCTGTCGGCAAAGTCACTGTCTCAGGCGGTGTAATCACATCTGTTGTAACAAATCCCTATAATCAAAACAATTATGACCTCAACAGAAACAGTTTTTTGCAAGATTTGTCTCCCAAAGGATGGTGCCAATTGCCGGGTGAGCTTATTTTACAATGGGATTTGGCAGCTACAGGTAATAATGCTCTCCAAAATTTCCCTATAGCTTTTCCTAATGCATTATTAGGATTCTCAGTCGTTCAACGCTCTACTGGCGATTGGAATGTTTGTCTTTTAGCTTGTTCTCCTTCGCAATATAGGTGCTATGGCTACGGGCAAGGTGGCGGAGCTTTTTCAGGTGCAGTGTCATTTGGTTATATTGCAATAGGTTATTAAAAAGGAGACAAAAAATGATAAAAGTAAATTATGAACAACAAACCGGTAATATTTTGGGGTTTTACCATGAAGGCATTTCATACCCTAATGGTATCCCGACCCCATCTATTGAAATATCTGATGAACAGCATATGTCTATTATGGAAAAACAAGATATGTGGAAAATAATAGATAATGAGTTGGTTGATATTTCTGCAACGGAGGAATACTTTAATATGCAAAGTACTTTGGTTTTTCAAGAAGCTAAGGCAAAAAAAATCAGGGAAAATGCAGAGGCATACGATTTGAGGTTGCAAGGAGGTATTTTGTTCAATAGTAATAAATTTGATTGTGATGACAAATCACTGCTAAGGTTAACTGCGCAATTAATGGATAATCAAATGAAAAATCTTATGGAGCCTATTGTTTGGTTTAATTATAATTATAATCCGCAAACATTATCTGTCAGTGATTTTGCGCAACTTCAAGAAAAAGTCAAAACTTTTATAACAAATCTTGAGGCCATAAATTGTGAAACCAACGTCGCTATACAAAATGCCCCATCAATAGAAGATTTGAGCGCAATAGAAATAAACTACAGCTCTTTGTAATTATTTCATGAAGGAAACTCCTGTGCCGTTTATTCGGCACTTTTTTTATGAAAGAATTTGTTAATGAAGTCCGTTGAATACATCAAGAGCTCTTTTTACTACTTGATCCATGTTGTAGTATTTGTAATCCCCAAGACGTCCCAAAAAATAAACATTATCGAGTTTTGTTGCTTCTTTTAGGTATTGGTTATACAAATCCGTATTTTCATCTTTTGGTATTGGGTAATATCTGTCATTTTTGCCAAGTTTGAAGTTTTCTGAATATTCTTTTGCTATTACGGTTTTTTCGGATTTGTCGTTTAGATAGTATTTATATTCAGAAATTCGAGTGAAATCATTATCATTGGGATAATTTACTACCGCATTTTTTTGATAGAACTCTTGATTGTGTTCTTCCATTTCAAAATATACACTTCGATACGGTAAAATACCAAATTTGTAATCAAAAAACTCATCAATTGAGCCTGTGAAAAATAGCCTGTCATACTCGAGAGAGTTTTTTATATCAGAAAATTCTGTGTTGAGTTTGACTTCGATATTGGGATTTTTTAGCATATTACTTATCATCGCAGTATATCCGCCTATGGGTATCCCTTGATGTATATCTTGAAAGTATCTGTTGTCATTGCTTATAAAAACAGGCACCCGTGCGGTGACGGAGTTGTCAATGTTTTCAGGCTTGAGGCCCCATTGCTTGATTGTATAGTTCAAAAAAACTTTTTCGTAGACAAAATCTGCCAAGAGCTGAAGATCTTCATCATTTTGTTTTTTGAATTCTAATATAGGAACTTTTTTGTTGTATTCAAATTTTTCAAGAAGTTTTTCTTCCAGTCTTTTTGCCAAATCTTTCGGGAAGACATCATATATAGAATTTAAGTTAAAAGGTATCGGTGTTTCTATTCCGTCAATAACGCCTATGACCTTGTGTTGATAGGTGTTCCACTCGCAAAAATTGCTCAGGTATTCCCATACCGTATCATCATTTGTATGAAAGATATGTGAGCCGTATTTTTGAATACAGATGCCGTTTTGGTCATAATAATCGTAGCAATTTCCTGCAATATGGTCTTTTGAATCTACAACAAGAACTTTTTCATCAAGCTTGGTTGTAAGTTGGTTGGCTATAGTTGCTCCCGCAAGCCCCGATCCAATGACCAAATTTTGTTTTTTGCCCCTCATTTTTTATCCTCTGTCAAAACTCGTAAAAAATCACACGACCTATAAGCAATACTCCATTTAGCCCAAGTATATCAAAACAATTTTGGATAATCAATTTATCAAAAACTCCCGTCAAGAAGCGATAATTGCATCTTGTTATTTTTAGGATTATTCTGAGAGCTTGTCAAACATTTCTCTGTCAGCTTTAGCTTCTTCTATTTTTCCTGCCTCTTTATAAATACTGCCTCTTTCAAAATATAGCATTTTGTCTTTTGGCTTTTTATTTATAATTTGTGTAATATATTCTATTGCTTCATCGTAGTTTTTTTCGTCTCTGAGTACTTTTACAAGATTTAAGTATGGAATTTCGTCTTTAGGGGTTGCTTTTATTGCCTTTTTGAAGCTTTCTTTTGCCAAATCCGCCTTATCAAGTTCATTTAAGGAGAAACCTCTTTTTGTGTAAATTTCTGATAGCTTGTCCATTTTTTTGCCGGGTGCTTTTTCAAGAAGATGTATCGCTTTATCGTAATCATCAACAGCTTCTTGAGTATTCCCCAAAATTTCGTGGTAGATGCCTCTTTGGTCGTAGTATTCGGCGACATTGGGTCTTAATTCAATGGCTCTTGTAGAGTTGAATATAGCCGCTTCAAAGTCCTGTGCTTTTGCACATTTTATTGCCAAACCGCTATGGAAAAGAGCGTTCAGGGAAGTTATATGATTCAAGTGGGCTTTGATTTCAGGGTCGGCAGGGTTTCGCACGGCGGCTTCTTTTGCATCTTCAAGCGATTTTAGCGGGGCATTCATTGTTTCATGCAGTCTGCTTCTGTTGAAGTATGCGATTGAATCATCAGGATTCAATTCTATTGCTTTGTTGTAGTCATTTAGGGCATCATTATTTCTTTTTATTTGTTTGAAAAATAGCCCTCTTTCTTTGTAATGGGAAGGGTTTTCAGGTTCGATATTTATAATGGCAGTATAATCATCTGCAGCTTTTGGATAATCATAATCATCAATGTAGAGTTTTATTCGTTCTTGATAATAGTCTATTTTTTTAGGTTCAAGTTTTATTGCCTCAGAGATATCATCAAGGGCATTTATGGGGTTATCAAGGTTTTTATGCTCAAGAGCTCTTTGGACATAAAGTTCAGCATTTTTAGGCTCTTGTGTGATCTTTGCATCAAGTTCTTTTAATAAATCAGAAGAGTTAATCTCCATTTTATATGATTTTGGAGCAGGTTCATTTTTGGGTGTTATATCTTTTGTTGAAGGGGTGGATTCGGGTTTAATTTTTTTATTTTTAGGAAAAATTTTCCCTTTTAATAAGACAAGGCCGATACCTATTGCAGCACCTGCTAAGAGCTGTTTCCAGTATTTTTCGGCGAAGTTTTTTTCTTTTGGCGCAGAAGACACAAATTCATCTTGTTTTTGCCCAAAATTTATTTTGGGTGTTTGAGCTTGTATATTGTTCTGGGCTTGCGTCGAAAACCCTACTTGATAAACAGATTGAATCATTGCCAAAACCTTAACTTAACTTCCGTTTTTTTAAAAACAAAATATCATCGAAAGTGCCAAATTTGTGGCAAAATATTAAGATTGAATAAGCTGAATTAAGGAGGCTTGAGTTTATTGGCACAGGCCATAATTGAATCCAATATTAACTATATTATTTTTGCGTTTTGATCTTTAATATCACCTCTGTAAGTCTTTTTGCTATTGTGTTGTGGGATTTTTTATCAAAATGTAGACCGTCAAAAGGAGAAGGTTTGATGTGTTTATTCAAATCTAAAAATTCACAGTTTTCTTGCAAAGCAAAATCTTCATATATTTTTTGAATCCAAATTGAAGAATCAATTGATCTTTCATCAAATTGATGGTTAAACCCCCCAACCAAAATTTCATTATTTAATACAACCGGGGGGATTAATATTATATGGGCAAACGGGTTTATTGCTCTTATTTTGCATAACAAAGTTTTAAGGCCGTTTTGGGCGATGTTTTTGTTGAGTTTAAATATTTTTTGCAAGTCATTTGTCCCAAGGGCAAGAATAAAAATATCAAAATCATTGTGTTTTTTAAGGCACTCAGGTAGGTACAATTGGGCAGTTTGAAGTTTACCGTCAGGGCTTGTAAAAAAAGCTGTACGGTTATTGCAGCCTTCCTCGATTATTATGAAAGTGTTTTGTAGAGATTTTGCAAGAAGTCCTGTCCAACGCTGATTAATGCTATATCTTTTACTATTTTTGGGGTTAAATCCATAAGTGTTGGAATCCCCAAAGCAGATAATTTTTTTCATGAATTAGTGTGTTTTTTTACCTCCGAAAACAGCAAAACTAAAGTATTTCCATATGGATTCTACCTCATTAAAGCCTACATTAGTCAGCCAATTGAGGTGTTTTATTAAAGGGGCCGGATTATCACCGGCTTGATACTTTGGCATAAGTTCATTTACGACAGTTTTTTCTGAGAAATTGCTGTGCATGAAGTCTCTCCACTTTTCAAAATATAAATTTTTCATATGCTCGCCAGTTCCCAAAACTATATCAGCTGTCAGAAAAATTCCTTCCGGATTTAAGCTTTTGTAGATATTATTGTAAGTTCTGACTTTTTCTTTGTCTGTCGGGATATGGTGCAAAGCAAAAGAGGAAACGATTACATCGTATTTTTGTTCAAATTTGGATGTGTTAAAATCATCTACTTTGAATTCAATATCATTTTGGTATTCGATGAGTTTGGCTTTTGCAATTTCTGTCATGTTGTTTGAAAAATCAAGACATGTGATTTTAGAGAACGGAAAATTTTGTTTGAGTTTTTTTGCCAAGGTTCCTGTTCCTGCACCGATATCGAGAATCTTTATTGCGGAATTTTTTTCAAACGGAATCGACGCTATTAAAATATCATATATTTCATTATAAAAAGGAATCAGAAGCGGAATTATATAATCAAATTCTCTTGCTTCTTCTTCAAAAAGTGTTTTGGCCGTATTCATAGTCTTATTCCTCCCTTTTTTTGTTGTTAAAATAATTTTGTATATCTTTTTGGCTGTCTTTTGTCAGTTTTAGGGGTTTATCAAGTTTTTTATCATCAATAGCTATTATTTGGGCGGGGTTTCCGATGATAGTTGCTTTTGGCGGAACATCGTGTGTTACAAGTGCTC
>JAQUTS010000121.1 GCA_028694275.1 Candidatus Gastranaerophilales bacterium | reverse complement strand
CTCTTCCGGATCTTTGTAGGATGTGGCCTATGGGGCCGAAACCTTGTAAGAAACTTTTATAACCTTGAATCATTGGCCTGTGTGTGTGATTTGGATCAGGGTAATATTGATGCTATCAAAGACAACTATCCGAATGTTAAATTTACCAATGATTTCAATTCGCTTTTGGCGGACAAAGAAATTGATGCACTTATTATTGCAACGCCTAGTCATACCCACTACAAAATGGTAAAAGCTGCTCTTGATGCAGATAAGCATGTTTATGTGGAAAAACCGATTGCAACAACAGCAGATCATGCAAAAGAAATGAAAGAATACGCTGAGCAAAAAGGCAAAGTTTTGATGGTTGGGCATTTGTTGTTGTACCACCCTGCAGTTACAAGGCTGCGTGAGCTCGTAAAAGAAGGAGTTTTGGGTGACGTTTTGTATGCTCAAAGCGACAGACTTAATATAAATTACTTTAAAAATGACAAAAGTGTAATGTGGGATTTGGCTCCGCATGATATTTCGATGATTAGTTATGTTACAGACAAAAAACCTCTAAAAGTAGATTCTGCAGAAGGTTTTTGTTCTGACAAAACAGGTATTATGGATATAGTTCATATTGATATGGAACTTGAAGACGGCGTGAAAGCACATGTTTCTACAAGCTGGATTCACCCTCAAAAAAGAGTGCTATTGCTTGTCAGAGGTACAAAAGCTACCGCGCTTTTGGATGATACTTTGCCTGAGAACAAAATCCAAATTTTTAGCAATTTTGCCCCAGGTAAACAAGATGTGGATTATCCTGATTATCTTGAAATCGAACCTTTGAAACTTGAATGTCAGCATTTCTTGGGTTGTATCGAAAACGGTTTGACTCCGCGCAGTGACGGAACAAATGGCTATGATGTCGTCAAAATGCTTGAAGATGCAGACAAAATAATGCTCGGCAGTGATTATGAGCGTTTGAATGAGTACAACTTTGTTTCTTCAAGGCAAACTTTGTTGAAATAATTTCGACAAAAATACTTGCAAAGAAAATTTCAGCTGGTTATAATATTTTTACTGAATGCGGGAGTAGTTCAGTGGTAGAACACTTCCTTGCCAAGGAAGGGGTCGCGAGTTCGAATCTCGTCTCCCGCTCCATAAGACTCGAGGCCTAAATCCTCGGGTTTTATTGTTTTTTTGAGGTGTTTTAATGGATGAAATTAAAAAAATTCTCATTGTAGGTCTTGGAGCGATAGGCTCTATATATGCTGTCAAATTTAAAGATGCAGGATTTGATGTCAAAGTTCTTGTTGATGAGAGTCGTTTTGAGCGATACAAAAATGACGGGCTGATTTTTAATTCTAAGCGTTATGATTTTGATTATATTTTGCCTCAATCAAAAAAAGAGCTTTTTGATCTTGTGATTGTCGCCACCAAAGCGTATGATTTGCCAAAAGCTATTGATATGACGGATGGTTTTATAGGGGAAAATACCGTAATTTTGTCTTTGCTTAATGGGATTTCAAGCGAAGAGCAAATAGCAAAAAAATATGGGTGGGATAGAGTTCTTTATTCTTATTATATCGGCCATGCAAGTTTAAAAATCGGCAATAATGTATCTTATGACGGAGTCGGGACGGTTGTTTTTGGTGAAAAAACTAATACGGATATTTCTGATAAAGTTTTGCGGGTGAAAAATATTTTTGAAAAGGCAGCTGTTGATTATAAAATTCCTCAAGATATGATAAGTGAAATGTGGAAGAAATTTGTGATAAATATCGGCATAAATCAAACATCAGCTGTCCTAAGGGCTGATTACGGAATGCTTCAGCGGTCTGATTGTGCACGGAGTGTTGCCAATGTTCTTATGTCTGAGGCCGTATCTGTGGCAAAAGCAGCAGGGATTTGCGGTGCAGACGCTTTTATTGAGGAAGCTTTTGATCTTATTAAAACAATGCCGCCCAAGCTCAAATCTTCTATGCTTCAAGATGTTGAAGCAAAGCGTAAAACCGAGGTGGCTTCTTTTGGCGGTGTTTTGTGCGATTTGGCTTCAAAATATTCTATTCAAACTCCCAATAATGCCCTTGTTTATCAGATAATCTCTTCTTTTGATGAAGTTTTGGATTAGTTTATAAATTATATGTAAATAAAACTTAAAAAACTAACAAATATATTCGTTTTGGGGGTTTAATAAGTTATCTAAGTCTGAGAGGACGGTGTTTATGGTCTTTGGTGTTAATAATACTCTATCTTCAACAAGAACAGCTCTGCCTAAGCAGTCACAAAAACCTGCAAGCAAGGCTTTGACCAATGCTGTCAATACTCATTCTTTGCCGCAAGCTTATGCTCCGAGTTTTGGGCATCGTTCTCCTTTGCATATGGCTTATGGGGTCAATTTTTCGACTCAAAACGGTGTTTTGAAAAAAGCCCGCGCAAGGCTTTTTACTTTCAAAGATGTTGAAAAAGTCGAGCTTCAAGTAGCAAGAGCTATTGATAATGTCGCAGACACTCTTTTGACCAGCTACAAAAATGACGTTCCGAGTGACGCACTTAAAATTATCCCGATGAAAAAAATCAAACCGGGGCATTTTGATAATAACAATATCCCGCTTGATCAGCTCTCTCCCGGGGATAGATACAGATTTAAGATTACAAAATCTGATGGAAAAGAGTCTTTTATATCAGATTTGTACGCCAAAGAAATGCCAAATCCGTTTCTTGACACCACCAAATTGAGCGATGAAGCAAGAGAGCAAATGCAAAAAAACAGTCTTGAAGCTTGGCCCGTTGCTTATGATGATAATGCGTACAAATTCAGCCAAGAGCATAAGGACTGGGTTGCTGGCAAGAATTATAAAAAAATCAGTCCGACTAATCCTAATTTGACTCATCATACTGCGATGAGAATTATGCAGGTACATATAGGTACTTTGCCTGCTAAAGATAAATCTAACCCTCATCATTTCAATACTTTTGATGATGCGATAGAACATCTTGATAAAGTAAAAGAGCTTGGGCTCAACACAATAGAACTTATGCCGCATGGGTATTTCCATAAGACAAATTGGGGTTATGACCCTGCATTCCCTTTTGCATCACAATACGGCGGAAATGATGCCTTCAAAAAATTCTGCGATGAAGCGCATAAAAAAGAAATTAACGTCATTGTAGACTTGGTTACAAACCATCATAGTATGGATGGTGAGCACATTTTGGCTGAGGCGGGGCCTTTTGCCAGAACTGACAGCAAACATGGTTTTGGATACAAATACAACTTTGATGGTGATGGTAAAGAAGATGTCCGTGATTGGCGGGTGAATGAGTCTTTGTATTGGCTTAAAAACGGAGCCGACGGTATTAGATATGATTTGACCGAATTCACTGAGTCTAAGGGCTTTTTGACGCAATTATCCGTTGAGGTAAAGCACCACTTTCCCGATGCTGTTATGATTGCAGAGCATGACACCAATGAGATTGTACAACCTCTTAAGGGTACTTTGGCATCTAAGGTCGATGATTCTGCCCATTCCAAGATTGTTCAAGAGTTATTGGATGGCAATAAGCATGATATTTCTACTCAGGGCTTTGATGCAAGATGGCATTTTGGGGCATCTCATGCTATTGAAAACGCAGCTTTAAGGCCATTTAGCAGAAATTTGTCCAATCAGGACAATTCAGGTTTGGATAAAAAAATCTGGGATGCTCAGCATCAGGTTAAGACTTTTTTATCACATGATGAAATAGCAAAACAAGAGGCAGACGGGAATGATTTTGTTGTAAAAAAACTTATCAGTAATCTTTTTGATCAGGACTTGTATACGCCAAACGGCGGCAATGCCAAAATGCATGAGAACTGGCGGGTTTCAAGGGCTGTTCGCAAACTAACAAATATCTTTGAGACAGGCAAAGAATGGCCATCTGCTGAAAAACAAACGGCACAATCTATATCAAAATCAGGCGGCAATCCTGATGATGTTTATGATGAAATGTATGGAGTTTTGGATTTTGAAAAAGGCGGATTTGGCCTTTCAAAGCCCATCTCAAAAGAAGAATTTGCCAAGGCATTGGATGTTGCAAAGGCTACAACCAAAAACGCAATGGCATTTACTTTTTCAAAACCAGGGCCTAAGCAGATGTTTCAATTGTTTGATAGACCTGATAAAAGATTCCCTTTCTGTAGAGAAACTACAGATTCTTTCCGTGCAAAAGATTACCATGAGGGCAAGCCTCGCCGTGTGAATGGTGATTGGGAAGATATAGATAAAGGTCACAGAGTGGATGCTCAACAAATCATTGATGAGGCCAAGATGGATATTCAAGATGGTGAATATACTCAACAGGCCAAAAAATATCAAGACGGTATGACTAATCTTATCAAGGCTTTGAGCAAAATCAATGATGAAAACCCTGCTCTTCAAAACGGTTTCATATCAAAACCATTGGTGCATGAAGGTTCTTCTTTGGTCGCATTTCATTCCAAAAAAGGTGATAATGAGATTTTTGCAATTACAAGTTTTGATGAAGTAAGAGACTTTAAAGGTGATTATGGAATTGATTTTCCAAAAGGCAAATGGGTAGAGATTTTGAACACTGATTCTAAGGAATTTGACGGACGAGGTGAGTTTTTGAATGAAGGAATTATCAATGCAGTTGAGTCTCAACAGCAGAAAATTTCCGTTCCAAAATCAAGTACGATGGTGTTCAAAAAAGTTGACGATTCCACCTCAAAAACTCCTTTGAAAACTGTTGACACACACGCTGATTCAATGGCAACGGATAATGGAGTTAAGATTAATATTTATGACCCCAAAAAAGGCGAAGAGGTCGTGGATAACGCCTCTGATAGTGTCCCTTTGGGTGATGAGAGCAGTTCTTCTAAGAACCCTGACGGTAAAGGAAGCAAACTTCCCTGGGTTGCAGGCATAAGTGCCCTTGCTGCTTTTGGTGCTGTTTTTGCACTTGGCAAGAGCAAAAAAGATAATGAGCATCATAAGCAATTAAACAAATTTGCTTAATTTATCTGACATATACTTTTTGTATGTGATTTTCCAGTTGAGATTTGATTTGTTCGAACTCTTCATCTGAGTATGTTGTTTGATTTGTAAAAAATCTGTTGAGGGTTCTTGTCGGGACAAATTTTTGCAGGTAATAAACAGGTGCCCCATTTATCAGATTACCGATTTTTTCAAAGTCTTCAAAAGATAGCTGGGATTTGACAACTGTAGTTCTGAACTCATAAGGTATTTCTGATTTTTTTAGCAATTTGATGCTTTTTAGGATGTTTTGGGGCTCTTCTTTATAGCAAGAAACTTCTTGATATTTTTCCATAGGGGCTTTTATATCCATTGCGACGTAGTTTATCAGGTTTTGCGTAAGGAGCAGCTGCAATATGTCAGGGTATGAGCCGTTTGTGTCTAGTTTTACAAGGAAGCCCATATTTTTAATTTCTTTGATGAATCCTACTATATCTATCTGCAAGCAAGGCTCTCCACCTGATATCACAAC
>JAQUTS010000120.1 GCA_028694275.1 Candidatus Gastranaerophilales bacterium | reverse complement strand
CAGACATCGGTACAGGGTCAGGGATTTTGGCAATATGCGCTATAAAGTTAGGTGCAAAAGAAGCTGTTGCAATTGATAATGATGGAACGGCAGTTATAACTGCAATTGAAAATGCTGAACTTAATAAAGTCAAAGATAAAATCCATTTTGAAACAACTACAATTGATTCTGTAAATAATGAGTATGACTTTGTTTTGGCTAATATTTTGCATAATGTTTTGGCTGAGATTATGCCTGATTTGAAAAGAATTATGAAAATAGGTGCAAAAGTTGTTTTAAGTGGTATATTAAACGGAAAAGAGCCATGTGTTTTAGAGGCGATTGAAAAAAATGATTTGAAAATAATTGAAATCAATCACAAAAAAGAATGGATTTCGATTGTTGTAGAAAAGGTTTAAAGGGTTTAGAGGATATAAAAATGTCTAAAACAGCAATAATTATTCCCGCAAGGTACAACTCAAAAAGATTGAACGGCAAACCGCTTATAAAAGTTTGCGAAAAACCTATTATCCAGTGGGTTTGGGAAAGAGCAAAGCAGGTAAAATCTGCGGATATGGTTATTATTGCAACTGATAATGAAGAAATTTTTAACACCGCAAAAGCACTTGGCGCTGATGTTGAAATGACAGCAGAAAACCATTCTTCGGGTTCAGACAGGATAAAAGAAGTCGCTGACCGTCATCCTGAGATTGATATTATTGTTAATCTTCAAGGGGATGAACCGATGATTAACCCTGACTGTGTTGAAGAAGTTATAAGCATCTTGAAAAATGACTCAAACGCTGACATTGCAACTCTGGTTTCTCAATGCTCTAAAGATGATGACCTTGATGACCCAAATATGGTTAAATGCGTTTTTAATAATGACGGGTATGCTATGTATTTTTCGCGTTCAAAAATTCCTTATGAGAGAAACTTTGAAATAGCTGATTTTTACAAACACATTGGAATTTACGCTTATAGAAAAGAGTCTTTGACAAAAATGTCAGAACTTGAACAGCCAAAAGTTGAACAAGCTGAAAGCCTTGAGCAGCTTCGAGCTCTTTATTACGGCATGAAAATAAAAGTTTCGGTTGTAGAGTATGACTCAATAGGGATTGATACTCTCGCTGATTTGAATAATTTTAAAAAGTTAGTTTGTAGTAATTAATTTGATTTTAGAGGCTTATGTTGCAGTTTTTTAAGGAAAACAAAATAAATATTTTTTCTTTCTTATGTTTGTTACTTACGATGTTGTTTTTTGCCTACTATTTTAGATACAGCGTTTTTATTTTTGATGATTATTGGGCTTGCTTTGCAAAAAAACCATTTTTAAGTATGTTAATCCAAGAAGCTGACCATGGATGTTATTTATCTGCGTTTATGATGAAATTGCAAGGTACCATAATCCCTTTTGCTCTTCATATCCACCCGAATGATTATAACGCAACATACGGCGCTGCTTTTAAGGGAATGGTTTTCTTCTTCATCCCATATTTAACCGCTTCTGTTTTTTATTTGAATAAAAAGAAAGATATGCTTTTTATATCATTATTATTATTCCTGACTTTTGGTATATTTTATGCAGCTCTTTGTTATGACCCGCTTTTGTTTTTTGGCAATTTGTTCTTTTATCGTTATATTATCTATGCTGCAATTTATGTATTTTTCTTGTATTGGTCACTGAAAAGATTTTCATTGCAAAATGTTGATTTGAATTGTTATGATTATTTACTATTTATAGTAATGGGGTTATTGCTTGGTAATAGCGACATTCTCGCTCCTCAGATATTTATTGGAGTTTTATTGTTTTCTATCTTTTTATGGTTTGAAAATAAAAAATATCTTAAGTTGATTTTACCATTTGCTTTCTCAATGGTTATTGGGATATTTTCTTTTCTACTTAATCCTTTCTTTCAACAAATTTTAAAAATAAGAACAGGTGAATCTTCAGTTTTTGTTTTAAGCAGGTGGGAAAATACTTTATCTAATTTGCACGATTTTCTTAACATATATTTTAAAAGTATAATTCTTGGAAGCTCTATTCTTATTTTAATTTTTGTTTTACTTTTTTCTGTTATTGCTTTTATGACAAAATTTAAAGATAAATCTGCTAATACGAAAATCATTTTTTCCTTTTGCTTTTTATCTTCTTGGTTTTTGTATTATTTTTTATTGATATATATTAATCCTGAAAACAGTAACACATATTTTTTAAATCAATTGCAGTTGCAATTTCTGTTCCATTTAACATTTTGGCTTGTTATAGTTTTGTTTTTGGGAATTATTTTGGGTAAATTAAATCCGAAAAATTATTTGATTAATACTTGCGCTTTATTCTTAGCGTTAAGCTCATTTTTCTTTATATTTAATTGGAGAGTTGATTTTTGCTACAAACACTTATTGCAGATGAGGTATAATACTTATAAAACAGAGAAAATTTGGTTATTCCTTTATAAAAATAATATGCCAATGGTCCTTCCGGATTCAATGTTGAGTGAATACTATACTGCGCATCCGCATCTTATATTAGAACATTATAATCTTATGACTTATCTTGAAATCCCAGATACAAGTATTCCCCAAAGTGAGATTAAAAAATTGGTAGTGCATAATTCTGCTTACAAAGATTCATATATAAAACTTTTGTATAATATTAATCTTCAAGAATATACCTTTTCAACGGATCCTAAACTTCTTGAAAAATACAAAGAAAAAGGGCTTATTATGTCTGAAAAGGAACTTTATTCTGAGCCTTTTACTTCATTGTTTTCTTATTATACGGAGAATAAATAGTTATTTTTTCCACACATTTGTAATTTCAGAGATATAAAGAGTGTGTAAATCCTTGTCGGGATACCATTTATCAAGTGATTCTTTGTCTATGAAAGAGCCTTCTTCGAATGGTTGAGCGAAAAGTTTTTTGCAAGCGATTACAAGTTTTGCATCTTTAAAAGCCGGAAAACCCTCTATTTCAGTAATCTTTAGTCCTGATTTTGTTATTTTGTCTTCATCTCTTCCTGAAACAGAACCTAGATATGCGAGTTCTTTTCTGTATTTTTCGTCGAAAAATGATAGGGTAAAGCTGTCATTTGAATCGATAAATTCTTTTGTGAACCTTTGAGGTCTTACAACAATGTAGGAAACGTTTTTGCCCCACATAACACCAAATCCGCCCCAAGAAGCTGTCATGGTGTTAACTTTGCCTTCTTTCTCCGCTGTAACAAGCATCCAATCAGAACCTATAAGTTTAAAGGTATTTTCATCTATTTCATTTGCTTTAATTTCTTTAAAATTGCTCATTTTAAGCTCCTAACTTTTAGAGATTTTTTTTATGTTTTCTTTTAAATTTGTCATTTTTTCAGCAGTATCTGTTTCAATGTAAATTCTTAGTAAAGGCTCAGTTCCGCTTTTACGGATAAGCACCCAGCTCATTTCATCTGCTAAATACAGTTTTAGCCCATCTATTGTATTTGTTTTAATAATTTTTTGAGAGGCAATAATATCAACTTTCTTGAACTTGTCTATTATAACATCTTGTTCCTCTTGAGAGTCAAGTTCGAGGTCGATTCTTTCATTAATAAAGTTACAATTAACTGTTGAGCAAAGCTCTTTTTGAAGCTCAATAAGGGTTTTGCCTGAATATGCCATCGCCTCTATAATAAGAAGGTTTGCAATTATTCCGTCTTTTTCCGGGATATGCCCTTTAATACTTAAACCGCCTGATTCTTCGCCGCCTATTATAACGTCGTTTTCACGCATCGCTTGTCCCACCCATTTAAAGCCGACTGCTGTTTCTATAACATTGACCCCAAGTTTTTTTGCATAAAGGTCAAGCATAGAGCTTGCACCTACTGTTTTTACAAGACTTCCTGAAAGGTGTTTGTTTTCTTTTAAATGCTTTAAAAGGATTGCGATTATTTCGTTTGCGCTGACAAAAGTTCCTTCTTCGTTGAAACAGCCGAATCTGTCGCCATCTCCGTCATTGCTTAATCCTACTCTATTTAACTTTGTGCACAATTCTTTAAGTTCAGGAAGATATTTTTCCTTTGGGTCAGGCATTTTCCCGCCGAAGTTTACATCTCTTTCAAGATTTATTGCTTTATATTCAATATCTGAATAATCTAAAAGTCTTGTGAATATTGAACTATTAGCCCCATGAAGCCCGTCATAATTAACAAACATTTTTGCTGTTTTGATTTTCTCAAAATCGATGAGGGTTTCAATATGTTCAATGTAAATTCCCTCAAAAGACCTCGTTTTAAACTCTTTTTTAGGTAGATTGTAACTAAATTCGTTATCGATATTTTCAACGATTTCTTTTGTTATCTCATCTGTTGCAGGACCTGCGTAATCAGGGATAAATTTCATTCCCAAATATTCAGGAGGATTGTGTGAAGCGGTAAACATTATCGCATTTGCGCTGTAATACATTGCAGCGTAAGCTAAAACAGGGGTAGGAACAATTTTATCAGATATGGTTACATTAAGCCCTAATGAAGCAAGAAGCTCTCCTGTTAATCTTGCAAAATAATCTGCAAGATTTCTCGGGTCGTAGCCTATGATTACAGGTTTTTCTGCCCCAAAATTATCAAGGTGATATTTTGCAATTGCTCTCCTCGATTAACTGCACGGGCTTCTCGGTTGGATGGTGCTTGTTTCCCGTCCGTGAGATCGCCACTACATTCCCCGTCCCGATCTTGTTGTCAAAGAGTGCCGAAGCCGATGAGGTCCTCGCATGGAGGATAAGTTCATGCTGAGCCCGCCACCCCCGGCCGAGCCCCATACTCTTTTTATCCCATACAATCATCGACCGGACCCCATACCCGGACGCCTCGACCAGATCGAAGAGGTTAACCCACATCCTCCAGTCGGTGAAGATGTAGAGAGCCTGCAGATCCACGTTTGAGAGAGTCGATTTTAATAGAGTCTGATACCCTCGTGTTGAGAGCGTGTCGTTCTTGATGGACCGCTTCACAGTCGAACCTATGCTCCCCTCGCTCCGACCCGCCTCCTGAAATCCCCCTGAGCAGTACGGGGGATCTGTGATCATGCAGTCGATCTCTGCACCATTAAGCAACCGGGCCACGTCGACCGGGTTGGTGCAGTCTCCGCACAAGATCCGATGCCGTCCGAGTGTGATCAGATCTCCGCGTGAAATGTTCGTTTCTATGTGGTTCCGGGCGGGAGCGGGGACCTTGGTATCTTCCTGCCCCCCCAGCGTGGCTTGGAAGGTGTCGATCATACCCGGCCCCCGGTGAGCCCCTCCGCGAGGTTCTCAGTTCGGGCAAGATCGCCTGCCTCGTCGTGCCATCGCTTCGCCCAGTACCTCCACTCATCCATCGCCCGATCCTTCGTCCGCAGCAGCGCGAGGAGGTCCTCCCACCGGAGCACCGCGAGCGGCTCCTCCCGGTTGCGCTTAATCAAGAGGAGTGGAGTTAACCCTTCCTTCTCGGCGTTCGCGGTGCATTGTCGCCACCACGCCGGGAGCGCGATCGCTTCCTGGTG
>JAQUTS010000119.1 GCA_028694275.1 Candidatus Gastranaerophilales bacterium | reverse complement strand
ATTTTCGGCTTACCGTAAATCACATGTACTATTAACTTATAAAATTCCAAATTCGGCAATAGCTTATCTGAATAAAATTTAAAAATATTTAAATTTGCCAATTACGAAAGAATTGTTAATAAAAGTTAACAAAAAATAATATGATATAGCAATTACTGAAAACATATATACTTTATATATATAACGACAGAAAAGGAGTATACATATATGACTACAATTAATACGAATAGTTATTGTGATCAACTTGGACTATACACACCCCAATACCTGCAAAAGCAGCAAGGTGGTGCAGCTCCGGGGATGTTCCCTTTCAACCGAAGCAATAAGCCGATGGATATGTCATATATGATGAATATGATGCTTATGATGTATCTAATGCAAAATTTTGACAAAATGATTGGGCCTGATGGAGCAAATGGAACCGGCTCCGTTGACAGTGCAAAAAAATCTACTTCTGAATCTATTATCGAAGCCGAAGAAGCAAAAGAAGTAGAGAAAAAAGAAGTTGAGGAAACTGAAAAAGCTGAAAAGGTTAAAAAAACTGAAGAGAAAAAAATTGAAAAGAAAGAACAAGAACAAGCAATAAAAGCTGTTGAAGATTCTCATAAAAAAGCAGAAGCAGATTTTAATAAAACACAAAAACAACAAGGTTTCATAGGTAAAACTTGGAACTGGATGAAAAATAACATCGGTGCATCTTCTGAAAAAGTTAAAAAAGAAGAAATCGAAGGCAAAGGCGGAATCGGCCACTGGTTTAGAAAACAATGGTCAAAAGTAGTCGATACCGATAACGGCTCAAAAGCAATCCAAGCCAAAATGGATACAACGAAAGCAAAAATCCAAGAAGCCAAAAAAGACCCTAAAAAAATAGAAGAACTATACACAAAAACAAATAACGACATAGACAAATACGAAGACGTCTTCATCAAAGGTAAAAAAGGCAAAACCCTAGATGAAAATGAACAAGCAATCTTTGACCAAATCAAAGAACAAGTCGGCGATAACCTTGATGTTAACCGTGATCACCTAAGATCATCAATCCAAAAAGCCATTAACAAAAATTCAGGATTATCCGTAGAAAAACAAATTATCGAAAAAAGCAAAGACACCTCAAATGGAGGTCTAGTACTCAATACAAACGCAAAAGCCGAAGAATTCAAAACATCTCAAGAAGCAGGCGTAGACACTATTTCCAGTATCGCAAACGGACTTATTATAGCAGCCGCTGTCGCAGCTTCACCATTCACATTCGGCGCATCACTTGCTATAGCAATACCTGCAGGTGCCGCCCTAAAAGTAGGCCTAAAATACGCAGACAGCCAAACAGCCGAACAGCCAAGAGCTTACGATTCATTAGGCAGCGACTTAATATCAGGTTCTATAGACGGCTTGGCCGCAGGATTATTCCCTGGAGGCAGCAGCGCAATAACCAACTCTGTAGCTAAAGGTCTTGGACTACAAGCAACCAAAACCGTCACAAAACAAGTAGCAGCAGAAAGTGCAGAAACCGCAATAAAAGAAGTAGGAAAAGACCTGGTTGTCCAAAACGCCAAAGGTGGCGTAAGAAAAGGCATTGCAAACTGGGCTACAAAATTCTACAGAAAACCCGCATACGAACTTGCAGAGGGTACCGTAGGCAAAACAGTAAATACATTCACAAAAGAAGGACTGCAAAAAACAACTACCACCGTTGGGCACGTACTTGAACAAGAAGGCAAAGTAGTTGCCAAAGATGCAGCAGGAAAAACTCTCGCTACAATTAGCAAAGAGGTAACAGCTGATGGCAAAACTATAGTTAAAACAGTAACAAATAATGTAACAAGAGGCGAAGCAAGAAAAGTAGGCTTACGCAACTCTACAAGATACCTACAAAAGAACGGGCTGACAGAATCAATAGAGTACACAGTAAAATCGCCCACATCAGCTCGTGGCTTCATAATGAACCAAATCGACAAAACAGGCGCAGGACGAAAATTCATCGCTCAAACCGCTGGAAATATGGGAATGGGCGGAAATATCGGGGCTCTATACGGGGCATCAAGCTCTCTACAAAGAGGCGAAGATATTGAAGAAGTCCTAGGATCAACAGCAAGAGGCTACGCAATGGGTGCAGCATTTGCAGGATTGACTTTCTCCGGAAGTAAAGCAGTAGGCAGAACATTCGGAAAAGCTGTAGACGGCAAAGTCCCTGGCAACAACCCAATAGACGGACCTGTAAATCCAACACCAAGCAGCAATCTTCCTGCAAGAATCACAAATACCGCTGATGACTTGCTACCTGTAAGAGTAGCTGATGAACCTATCATCATCAAAAAAGGTGCACCAAAGAAAACAAATGCAAATGACTGGAAAAAAGATGCAAAATACGTGGACTTTGAAGAAGTAACACCACTTGCTCTACCTGAAGGCAATATAAACAACCTACCTGCAACAACACCAAAACCAACACTACCGACAATGGATGAAGTCATAGCCAGAGAATTCGGCTCAGAAGGACTTCCGGGAGGAATGAAACCTATCACTCCTGAGGCACCAAAAGCTCTTCCTGAAGGCAGACCAATCGAAACAGCAACAAAAGCAGCAACAAAATCAACACCAAAAGGCATAAAACAAAGATGGGGCAAGTTCAAAGCAAATCTAGATCTTAGCTATCAAAGATTCAAAATGGAACTAGACTTTATGTTAGGCAGAAACAACACAAGAATGCCAAATGAGATAGCTCAAGGTAAAACAATCCAATACGAAGCTCCTACACCAAGACCACAAGGCGAAACAGCAGACTTTATTAAAGCATATGATGATATGGTAGAAGCAGCAGGCAAGGAAGCTACAAGAAGAACTCAAGAAGCGACCAGAAAACAACAAGAAGCATACGCAAGAAACTACTACGGTAAAAACCAACAAGTACAATTCACACAATACCAAAACAACATCAACCGCAGATAATAAACAAAACCAATCGCATGATTTACAAAAATAAATCATCCGATTGATACTAAAAAATATAATTGACATCACAGAATAAAAGCGATAACATGAAAAAACCAAATTGAGGAAAGAAGGGTGAAAATCCCGCACTGGTCCGCAGCCGTTACAGTCGGAATGCTTAATTTGAGTGTATTACAACCTCGAGACAGGAGTTTTATTATGAAGATTACAAAGTTCGTATCACCAACTGATAATCAAAAAACTGATTATAGTTGGTTTTTTAGTGCGTAATTTTTTCAGAATGAAATTTCCTACCATTTGAGCCAAATGCACGGGCTCAAAGAAATTTTGTTTCGGCATTTTACAAAGGAGAAGAGATGGAAAAAATCGTTAAACGAGACGGTAAGATTGTAGAATTCAATTCTGAAAAAATCACAAACGCAATTGAAAAAGCTGCAAATGTCACAAAAGAGTTCGACAGAAGCACAGCGCAAAACCTTACAGAAAGAGTCATTGAACTCACTCAAAAATTTCTGACAGAAAAAGAAGAAAATTTCAAAGCTTCAACAGTTGAAGAAATTCAAGACATAGTCGAATATGTACTGCTCTCATCCGACTATAAAAAAACAGCAAAATCATACATGCTATACAGAGAACAGCACTCCAAAATCCGTGATTTTGCCCAAAATGCAAATATAGATATGATGGATGAATATCTCGGTAAACTTGACTGGCAAGTGAACGAGAATTCAAATATGTCGTATTCTATTCAGGGGTTGAATAACTATGTTTCTTCAAACATAAGCAAAAACTACTGGCTGAACAAAATCTACCCTTCAGAAATCAAAACTGCCCACCAAGATGGCGACATCCACATCCATGACCTCAATATGGTCTCTGTTTATTGTGTAGGATGGGATCTTAAAGACCTTCTTTTAGAAGGCTTCACGGGAGTAAAAGGCAAAGTCCAATGCTCGCCTGCAAAGCACTTCCGCACAGCATTAGGGCAGGCAGTAAACTTCCTTTATACAATGCAAGGCGAAGCCACAGGAGCTCAGGCATTTTCAAATTTTGACACGCTTTTGGCACCTTTTATCAGATACGACGGGCTAAACTATAGTCAAATCAAACAGGCTATGCAAGAGTTCATCTTCAACTTGAATGTCCCAACACGCGTGGGATTTCAGACACCCTTTACCAATATCACAATGGACTTGAATGTTCCAAGCTACTATGCTGATCAAAATGTCATAATAGGCGGAGAAATCAAAGAAGAAACATACAAAGAATTTCAAGCTGAGATGGATATGCTCAATCGTGCCTTCTTTGAAGTAATGATGAAAGGCGATGCCACAGGACAGGTTTTCACATTCCCGATACCTACTTATAACATCACCAAAGACTTTGATTGGAATAATCCAAACCTTGAAGGACTGTGGGAAATGACCGCCAAATACGGCATACCTTATTTTTCAAACTTCATAAATTCAGATATGAACCCCGAAGACGCACGATCTATGTGCTGTCGCCTAAGAATCGACAACCGCGAACTTGAATACAGAGGCGGCGGACTTTTTGGGTCAAACCCTCTTACAGGTTCAATCGGTGTAGTAACAATCAACTTACCTCGAGTCGGATTCAAAGCCATAACACAAGAAGAATTTTTCAATAACCTTAAAGAAAAAATGATTCTTGCAAAAAACAGTCTCGAAATAAAAAGGAAAGTTCTTGAAAGCTTTACAGACAAGGATCTTTACCCTTATACCAAATTCTATTTGCGCGATATCAAATCAAGATTTGGCGTTTATTGGAAAAACCACTTCTCAACAATAGGCCTTGTCGGATTGAGCGAAGCTTGTGAGAACCTCATCGGCCAAAACATCGGAACGGAAGAAGGGAAGGCTTTTGCTGTGAAAGTTATGGACTTTATGCGAGATGTAATCCGTGAATTCCAAATCGAAACAGGCCACAACTACAACCTAGAGGCCACACCGGCTGAGGGAACATCATATCGCCTTGCCAAACTTGATAAACAAAATCTGATTTCTATCAAATGCGCAAACGATGAGGATTACTACAACAAATCAGCGCAGCCATTCTATACCAACTCATCACAATTGCCTGTAAATTACACAGAGGATATCTTTGAAGTGCTTGATCATCAAGATGAGCTCCAAACCAAATACACAGGCGGAACAGTGCTCCACATTTTTGCAGGCGAGCGCATATATGATACAGAAGTGATGAAAAACCTTGTTAAAAAAATATGCAGCAATTATCGTCTGCCGTATTTTACTTTCTCACCGACATTCAGCACTTGCCAAAACCACGGATACATCGCAGGTGAGCATTTTGAATGTCCAAAATGCGGCGAATCGTGCGAAGTATTTTCTCGCGTGGTCGGGTATATTCGCCCTGTGCAACAATGGAACAAAGGCAAAACTGAAGAGTTTGCCAAAAGAAAAACCTTCCAAATTGCAGACAAAAAGGCACAACAAGAAAAATGCGTATAGGCGGCTGGCAAAAAAGTTCATTGCTTGATTACCCAGGTAAAATCTCAGCCATACTTTTTACCCAAGGATGTAATTTTGCATGTCCATATTGCCACAATCCTGAACTAGTTAAAGAAACCTCTGACTTTTCTGTTGAAGAGTCGGAGGTTTTTGATTTTCTGAAAACCAGACTCAAAAAGCTTGATGCAGTTGTGATATCAGGTGGAGAGCCTTGCTTGC
>JAQUTS010000118.1 GCA_028694275.1 Candidatus Gastranaerophilales bacterium | reverse complement strand
CACCTTTCCGCGAATAGCAAGAACCTTCGATGACTCTTTAACAGCAGAGAACATATCACCCGTAATAGAGCAAAGAGCGGTCAAAAACAAGTTTCCAAAGCTATGCCCGCCAAGTCCGCCTTCTGCGAAACGATACTGAAACAACTGCGTAACGAGGTCTTCTTCATCAGCCAAAGCTGCAATACAATTGCGAATATCACCGGGAGGCAAAACGCCCATTTCCTTGCGAAGCTTGCCTGATGAACCACCATCATCCCCAACGGTCACAACCGCCGTAAGATTATTGGTGATAGTCTTTAGGCCTCTTAATATAGTAGAAAGACCCGTACCACCGCCTACAACAACAATTCTTGGGCCTTTATCGAGCATTCTTTTTTTGTATAAAGCTTCCAGCACCTGACCTTTTTCTCTTGGCAAAAAAGCATCCAAAATCGTACTATTGGCCTTTTTCCATCCAAGGTAGAAAAACATCATACCTGATGCCAAAAACACTGTCGCGGCAATGTGCGAAGGCACATGGGAAGCTAGTTTTGAGATAGACTCCAAAACAAAATGTATAGGTGTAAGCTCAAGCGCAATAGCAGTACCTGTCGCCAACAAAATCGCCCCTATAAAAATCATCAACACCCATCTTTTTAATTTTACCCCGGGTAAAAGAAGTGTCGCCGTTTTTGGGATATTAGTATACGCAAAAAATTTCAATTAGAGCCCCCTTAAGAAAAAATTCTTACAGCCAACCACTATCAGCTACTTTACTTACTGCAACAGGAACAGCATTTGTAATCAAATCATCCGCCTTTTGCGCCAATTCAGAAGAAATTTTAGACTTTGAGCTCAAGTGAATAGTATCACACTGAACTTTTGTCAAACCACCTTGAGAATTACGCACCATTGACCTGTTCAAAAGCAAATCCAGCTGGTTCAAACAATGATTGATATTTTCAACATCATCCGCCTCAAAATCAATATCACCGTCAATATCATAAACTTTATCAAGCATAATTTCATGCGCAACTCTTATTCCTGCTTCTTCAGAAACCTTATTCAAATTCTCGCCTGAAGCCCCAACATAAATAAGCCAAGGATTATAGTCCTTGATGGCCTGAGCAATATTCAAAGAATATTCATAACTCTCAGCAGCCTGTTTGTACATAGCACCATGAGGTCTGACATACTCGATATCAAGGCTGTAAACCTTGCACAAAGAACTCAAAGCACCAAGTTGGTACAAAATAACCGATCTTAATTGCTCTTTGGTCAAATTCATTTCGCGATAGCCAAAGCCTTGCAAATCAGGATACCCGATATGAGCAGAAACTGCGTAGTTTTTGCCTTCTATTTGGCTTAAAGCATCCATAATGGATAACGGATCACCCGCATGAGCCCCGCAAGACACATTAACTGTGCTTACATAAGGAAGCAGATCAAATTCTTTTTCGTTTTTGTAAACGCCAAAACTCTGTGCCAAATCACAATTTATGTCGATTACAAACTTTTTGTTTTTGGGTTTTGAGATGTATGTCATATCTGTTTTTTCCTCTATTAATTGATACTAATTATTATAACCCAACAATCTTAGGAGTCTAGAAATATTAAGGAGAATTGGGTTTTTTCATATTCCATTTTTTTGCCTAATATGTTAAGATATGTTAAGAGGAATAAAAACAGAAAGAAAAATCATGTCGTATTATTTTTCATCAGACGGAACATTAAAATTCACCACCAATAAAGTTGCAGCAAAAGGCAGTCAACTGGGCTCAGCAACAACATCAAGCAGTTCAACCACATCATCGACATCAACTACTTCAACAAGTAAATTCTCTGCCGAAATGAAAGCTGCCGCATTGCAAGCATCAGGAAGAGCCTCGACCGATATGAAAAATCAGGCCCTTGCCAACAATCCACAATATCAAAAAATTGCAAAATACAGACAAAAAATCGCAGAAATTGCCGCACGAAAACCAAGAACATTCGATGATGACGAGGACTACAGAGTAAACACATCTGCATTGAGCGCATACTTTGCGGCACAAGAAAGCTATACCGCCTACAAAGACAAAAACAAACTAAAATAATCTTTTAAAAATAGAACCAAAAAAGACCCTTTATCGGGTCTTTTTTGGTTCGTAACAAAACTTCACAAGTCAAAAACATTACGAACAGTGATTCTTAGGGATTAACTTCCCATGAGTAAATAAAAAGGATATACAATTTAGCAATTTTTTATATACCGGAGTTTTTATTAAAGTATGAGAGAAACAACTGATAAGTAAACCGCAAAAGAGAGAACAAGAGATACATTAATAATAAAGGAGACAACACAATGGCTAAAGTTTTAATTTCCATGCCCGAAGAATTTTTAGATCAAATCGATAATTTTGCAGACACAGAAAATCGCACACGCAGCGAACTTATCAGAGAAGCATTGAGAACATATATCCACAGAGCAAAAGTCAGAGAGAATATCACAGCAACAAAAAATGCAGAAGCATTAGAAGCGCTATTAGACTAGAGAACACTTAGAGGAGAGAGCCAATAAGGCAGGAGATTAAACAAATATACCCCATATGATTTTTTGAAAAACTTATATCGCAGCCCACAAGCTGCGATATTTTTTGCGGAATATTTCAAGAAGCGGAATTTGCCCGAGTGTGAGCAAAGCGAAACACGTCTAGCTGAGTATGCGATGAAGTGAAGTTGCAAAGCAACTAAACGTAATTCCAGCATACGAAGCAGGGCAATATTTCAAGACGCGGAATTTGCCCGAGTGTGAGCAATAAAAAATCCCCTGTGAAAGACTTCAAGGGGAAGAAGAGATCATGAGGCAGAAATTTATAGCTTTTGCCATAAATTAAATATACACCGTTTAAAAAAATTATAAGTTTCCTAAAACCTTCGTTACTCTTTAATTTGGACATTAACCTCGTTTGATATGTATATCATATAATAATAAAACTTTTTTAAAATAGTTCTTAAGTATAATTTGCATTACTCTTAAGAGCTATTTTTTGCCTCAAACCCTTATTAATTGTACGTTTTACACCCTAAATCGTGATAGTTTTCACGTAATCCAAAGACCTATTTGCAAGAATAGTATTCTTCTGTTTTTTATCTTTTTTAATTTTTTTAGGAAGCTCGATAGGTTCAACAATACCCCAATTACTGTTTATAGGTGATAGTTTGGAGTGGCCTTCAAAAGTAATATATTTGAGCAAAGCACCAAGCATGCTCACTTGCGAAAGTTCAAGCATGGGCTCACCCAAAATAAATTTGGACATATTTATACCAGCCATAAGACCTGATGCGATTGACTCGGTATAGCCTTCTGTGCCTGTGATTTGCCCTGCAAAGAAAAGATCGGGGCGTTTTTTTGATTGCAAAGTGGCATTGAGCAATTTTGGGCTAAAAATAAACATATTCTTGTGCATAACGCCATATCTTACAACGTTGGCATTTTCAAGTCCCGGGATACTTTTAATGAGTTCTTTTTGAGCTCCCCAAATAAGATTGGTCTGAAAACCCACCATATTGTACAGTTCTGCGGCCATATCATCTTGACGAAGCTGCACGACTGCGTAATTTTTCTCACCCGTTCTGTCATCCACAAGGCCTACAGGCTTCATAGGACCAAAACGCAAAGTATCAACTCCGCGAGATGCCAAAACTTCAACAGGAAGGCAAGACTCAAAAAACTTTGCATCACGCTCAAAATCTTTAAGTTCGATTTTGGGAGCATTTATAAGAATATTGTAAAAAACATCATACTGTTCTTTATTCATCGGACAATTGATATAGCAAGCCTCACCTTTGTTGTAGCGATTGGCATAAAACGCTTTATCAAAATCAATGGAGTTTTTTTCTATAATCGGGGCTATCGCATCAAAAAATGCGAGGTATTCTTCCCCTGTAAAATCCTTGATGCTCGCACTCAAAGCATCTGATGTCAAAGGGCCTGAAGCAATAATTGTCGGGATATCGGGGATTTGAGTAATTTCTTCTTTGATGTAATTAATATAAGGATTTTCATTTATAAGGCGTTCGATTTCTGTGGAAAAAACCTCTCTATCAACAGCAAGAGCAGCCCCTGCAGGAACTCTTGAAGCCTTTGCAGCTTCTATCAAATAAGATCCGAGCAAACTCATTTCTTCTTTCAAAAGTCCTGAGGCGCCGGTAATATCCAAAGACCCAAGACTGTTGCTGCACACCAGCTCGGCGGGTTTTTCCGTTTTATGCGCTCCTGTTGTGGCTTTTGGGCGCATCTCATACAAGTCGACCTCTATTCCACGCTTCGCAAGCTGCAACGCAGCCTCAGAACCCGCTAATCCCGCACCTATGACACATACTTTCAACTTAACGCTCCATATCTTTAAACGGAATGGTATCGTTATAGCTGGACATATTCACAAAGGTGTAAAGCACTTGCGAACTGAAATTTTTGGAGCCAAGCTCAAGGATAATCTTGAGCGCATCTTTAGAATTACGAATTCCCGTTCTGACACGGCCTGAGATCAGATTGTCGTAATAGTTGCAAATATTGATGATTTGGCTGTAAAGACTAATCTGAGTATCAGAAATCCCATATGGGTATCCTGAACCGTCGTAGTTTTCGTGGTGTTCAAGCACAGCACGACAAATATGCTCAGGGAATCCAAAGTCGTTTTTAAGAAGCTTGTAGCCTATCTGCGGATGCAATTGAAGGACTTTTTGCTCTTTTGGGGTGAGGTTTGCTTTGAGCAGAATGTTCTTGTCTATTTTTGCCTTACCTATGTCATGGAGCATCGCCGCGAGTGCAATATCATTGATAGCTATTTCTTTTAGTTTTAGTTTGGTCGCCAAAAGGATGGACAAAATAGCAACATTAAGCGAGTGAATCTGATAATACTCACCCATAAGCTGCACTTGTGAGCGGTATACGACGTTTTCAGCCAAAGGCATAACAACTTCAATAATTCTGTCTCTGACTTCTGTAAAAACCTCTTGATTTGAGACTTCGTGCATAATATATGAGCTCATTGCCTGCTGATATACTTTTTTGACTCCGAGCTGCTCTTGCACTTCTATGACAGAGGTGCTGTTAACCTTGAAATCTTCTTTGAAAAATTCGTTCCAAAATTCTCTTTCCGAGACCTTTTTGTCTTCTTTCGGAGAATCTTTAATAGTATGAGCAAGTATTGTCCCGTCAGGGTTTTCTTTAGTTTCATTTTCATCAATATAAATAGCAGAAAAATACCTCAACTGGAGCAGTTTTCCGGGCGTGAGAATTTTGCCGGCTTCAAAAATTTTTTCGCCGCTCTCATTGTAGATATTGTATGGAAGAGCCTGATGCTCTATTAGGTCTTCTGTTCGTATCTGCTTCAACGTTCCTAAACCTCTGACTCGAACTGGATTTTGGGGCTAATGAGCCTACTAAATATTATAACAATTTTGGACAAGATTGAAAATGATTAAAATCTAAATCAGTTATTTAATCTACTTTGTTCTTGTTTTACGTATTCGCAAAGGTTTTCGATTTTTTTATCTTCCATTTGCGCCATAAAATCCGTAATATCAGAAATCTTTTTCGTAGCGAATGCAATTTCTGACAACAAAGCGCAATCATTACAAAAAATAATATCCATCGTGTACATGATACTGCCAGCTTTTGGCTTATCAAGGCCGCAACAAGAGCATGAAAAAAGCT
>JAQUTS010000117.1 GCA_028694275.1 Candidatus Gastranaerophilales bacterium | reverse complement strand
TCTTCCGATCTCGGATGAAAACCTAAGCACACTTTTGGATTTCAGATACAAATCAAGATTTCAAGCAGGTATAGGCGATAACGGCCGTAACAAAAATCAGCATGGAAAAAGCGGAGAAGATCTTTATATTAAAGTTCCTGTCGGCACAATAGTAAAAGACCCAAAAACAGGCAAAAACATTGCTGATTTAAAACATCACGAAGACAAAGTTTTGGTGGCAAAAGGCGGCAGAGGAGGCAGAGGAAATTCTCGTTTTGCATCATCAATCAAACGCTCACCTCAGTTTTGCGAACCGGGAGAACCGGGTATTGAAAGGGACTTGGAACTTGAGCTCAAACTCATAGCAGATGTGGGATTACTTGGGATGCCAAATGCAGGTAAATCAACTCTCATAAGTGTTATCAGCGCAGCGAAACCAAAAATCGCAGACTATCCTTTTACCACACTTGTTCCAAACTTGGGCGTTGTACAAAAACCAAACGGCGATAGTTTTGTTGTTGCAGACATACCAGGCCTCATTGAAGGTGCCTCAGAAGGTGTTGGTTTAGGGCATGACTTTTTACGACATGTTGATAGGACAAGATTTTTGATCCATATCGTAGATATGCTTGAACCTCATCCATTCCATAACTATCAAGTCATAAATAACGAACTCAAAAAATACAGCGAAAGACTCGGAAATGCATACCAGATAATTGCACTAAACAAAGCTGATTCTACGCCGCAAGAAATAATCGACCACATAAAAGACGAATTCAAACAAGAAAATAAAGATATTTTTGTAATATCTGCGGCAACCAAGCAGGGAATAGACGAATTTTTAAATTTTGTATACAACAAAGTTGATGAAATACCTCCGCCTGAAATCGAAATAGAACTCGATGAAGACTTTGAGGCATATAATAACGACGATAGCGAGTTTGAAATAATCAAGGACAAAAAAGCCAAGGCCTATTACGTGATAGGCGGAAAAGTCGGAAGACTCGCGTCAGTCACAGATGAAAGAAACAACGAACAAGTCTACAGGCTTCAAAATATACTCATCGCGATGGGTGTTTTTGAAGAGCTCAAAAAACAAGGAATAAAAGACGGAGACACAGTCGTGGTGGGCAGTATAGAATTCGCATACTACGATGATGAATACACAGAGGAGACAGAATAATGAAAGACAAATTATTTTTGATGATTCCAGGACCCACTCCGGTTCCTGAAAGCGTATTACAGGCAACTGCAAAACACCCTATCGGTCACAGAAGTTCTGAATTCTCGAGTATCTTAAAAGAAGTTTATGCAGACCTAAAATGGTTTTTCCAAACACAAAATGATGTTTATATTTTTACCGCAAGCGGTACAGGAGCAATGGATGCAGCACTATCAAATATATTGAACCCGAATGACAAAGTTCTCTCACTTGTTATGGGCAACTTTGGTGAAAGATGGGCCAAAATTGCAAAAACAAGAGGAGCTGAAGTAGAAACAATAGATGTTCCCTGGGGAAATGCGATAAACCCTGACACCCTCAAAGAACGCCTCGCAAAAGATGTAAACAAAGAGATAAAAGTCGTGACTTTGACACATAATGAAACTTCAACAGGTGTTATGAATGACATTGAAACTTTGTGCAAAATAATCAAAGAACACGGGGCTCTATCAGTAGTTGACGGAGTTACAAGCGTTGGAGCTGTTCCTGTCAAAACCGATGAATGGGGTATAGATATTCTTGTTTCAGGTTCACAAAAAGGATTTATGATACCACCCGGGTTATCATTCCTAAGTTGTTCACAGAGGGCTTTTGAGGCCTATAAAAACTGTAAATATCCAAGTTTTTATTTTGATTTTGCAGCGCACAAAAAATCCCTAGAACAAGATACAACTCCATTTACCCCTAACGTAAATCTGATTTTTGGATTGCACAAAGCCTTTGAAATGCTGAAATCAGAAGGACTTGATGCAATTCACGCAAGACACGCCAAACTGGCAAAAGGTATAAGGGCTGCAATTAGAGCACTTGGTCTCAAGCTTCTTGTGGAAGATGATGCAATAGCTTCAAGAGCAATCACATCAATACTTCCGCCTGATGGCGTGAGCGTACCGCAAATAAGATCAACCCTTACAAAAGACTATGATATTGTTGTTGCCAACGGACAAGGACAATTCAAAGACAAAATATTCAGAATAGGCCATCTTGGTTTTGTCAGCGAAAGAGATGCCATAACTGCAATTGGAGCCCTTGAAGCGACTTTGCTCAAATTAGGTTACAACTTTGACTCGGGCTCGGGAATATCTGCCCTTATCAAATCACTAGCCGAGACAAAAGTTACAGCCTAAAGGAGACAATAATGAAAGTTTTAATCACAGACAAAATAAACGAAGTTGCAGGAAAATTTTTTGACGGAGTTGCACAGGTAGATTTTTTGCCCACAATGTCAGAGGATGAACTTGCAAAAAAAATAACCGAATATGACGCTCTTATGATAAGAAGCCAATCAAAAGTTACTAAAAAAATTCTTGAAAACGCGACTAATCTCAAAATCATAGGAAGAGCAGGCGTTGGCGTTGACAACGTAGATGTAGATGCTGCAACAGAAAAAGGTATAATTGTTGTAAACTCACCTGAGGGAAACACAACAGCTGCAGCGGAACACACGATAGCACTTATGCTTGCAATGGCAAGACACATACCAAATGCCGCCATATCAACAATACAAGGTAAATGGGAAAGATCAAAATTTACAGGGAGTGAAGTTTTTCAAAAAACTCTGGGGATTATAGGCCTTGGCAAAATCGGAGCAAGAGTGGCAAAAGTTGCATTATCTCTTGGAATGAAAGTTTTGGTCTATGATCCGTACACAAGCAAAGAATATATAGAATCCATAGGGTGCAAATACGCTGCGCATTTGGATGATTTTTGGGGGGAGTGTGATTTTATCACGGTTCATGTTCCAAAAACACGAGAAACAGCTTATTTGATAAACAAAAACACACTCAACAGAATGAAAAAAGGTGTAAGACTCATCAACTGTGCAAGAGGCGGCATCATTGATGAAACAGCCCTAAAAGAAGCAATAGAGGAAGGTCAAGTTGCAGCAGCTGCAATTGATGTTTTTGAAGGCGAACCGATTAAGCCTGAGAACCCTCTTCTTGCCTGCAAAGGCGATATTATACTGACCCCCCACCTTGGAGCCAGTACAGAAGAAGCTCAACTAAATGTTGCCATTGATGTTGCGGAGCAAATTGCAGAAGTTTTAAAAGGCGGCAGTGCTAAAAGTGCGGTTAATATACCTTCTTTGAAGCAAGAAAAACTCGAACCTGTCAAAAACTACATGCAAATTGCAGAAAACCTTGGAACTTTTATCCGCCAATACACAAAAGGTTCTGCCCAAAATCTTGAAATTACAGTTAACGGATTTTTGTCAGAACTTGATATTTCTCCTTTGAAAACAGCTATTCTCAAAGGATTTTTATCAACATCCTTTGAAGGAGTCAACTACGTTAACGCTCCTTATGTGGCACAATCAAGAGGCATAAGCATCACAGACATAAAATCAAATGAGCCATGCAGTTATGCCGGATTATTGACCTTGAAACTTTCTACAGAACAAGAGACAACAATCGTATCAGGTGCTTTGATTACTGATAAAATGCCAAGGATAGTAAGGATCAACGAATACACAACAAGTATTGAACCATCAGAAAATATTTTGATAGTACCTCATGAAAACAAACCGAATATGATTGCACAAGTTGCAACAATTTTGGGCTCTCAAAACGTCAACATCAGTATGATGCAAGTGTCTGATAACAAAAGAACAGGTGAATCTATAATGATAATCAATATAGATCAAGCCATAGAAGAGCAGACAAACAACAAAATCAAAAAAATTGACGGAATTCATGACTCCAAATATATTAGCCTGACAAGGTAATATTTTAGCGAATACTGTTTTGATAAACTCCTTAAAGTGAAATTTTTAAGGAGTTTTATCTATGGATAATGATACATTTACCCCAATAAATCATATTTCTCTTGGGGATCCTGCCCCTGACTTTGTGGCTACAACAACCCATGGCGAAATACAATTCCATGATTACATAAGAAATTCTTGGGCGATATTATTCTCTCATCCTGCAGATTTTACACCTGTTTGCACCACGGAATTTTTAGGTTTCGCAGAAAAACAAGAAGAATTTGACAAACGCGGAGTAAAGTTAATAGGCTTAAGCATAGACAGTGTTTACTCACATATTGCCTGGATAAAAGCAATGAAAGAACATTTTGATGTAGAAGTGAAATTTCCTGTAATAGCAGATGTAGGTGCAGAAGTAGCAAAAAAATACTCAATGATCCACCCAAAAATCAGCACAACACAAGCGGTAAGAACTGTTGTAATTATTAACCCGACAGGAGAAGTCGCATTCATCGTCACATACCCTATGGGAGTAGGTCGCAATATAGATGAAATCATCAGAATTCTTGATGCTCTTGCAGTTGTTTATGAAAAAAAAGTTGCCACACCTGCGAATTGGAAAGCAGGCGAAAGCGCACTTATGCCACCGCCTAATACCAGCTCCGATGCAGAAAAAAGAACAGCAAAATACAAAGACGACCCAAATTATCAAGACTGGTACTTATGTAAAACTAAAATATAGTTTTGTGGTAAACGTTGGATATTTTTAGTATTATACAGATATGAAAATTGCAAACAACATAACAGACTTAATCGGTAATACGCCATTATTATACTTTGATGATACTGACTTAGGTTTAAAAGCCAAAATTGTACTGAAGCTTGAAAGCTTTAACCCGGGTAGCTCCGTCAAAGACAGAATCGCACTGGCGATGATTAATGCTGCGGAAAAATCAAAGCAACTAAAGCCAAACGGG
This sequence comes from Candidatus Gastranaerophilales bacterium, assembly GCA_028694275.1. Taxonomy (GTDB): domain Bacteria; phylum Cyanobacteriota; class Vampirovibrionia; order Gastranaerophilales; family CAJFVJ01; genus JAEWLZ01. Next base: position 840 of record JAQUTS010000117.1, on the reverse strand, counting down.
CACATAATAGAGCCTACAAGCGGAAATACAGGAATTGGCCTTGCAATGGTTGCCGCAGCAAAAGGATACAAACTCACAATCGTAATGCCTGATAATATGAGTATTGAAAGAATCAAACTCATGGAATACTACGGCGCAAATATAATTCTTACTAGTGCCACACTCGGTATGAAAGGCGCAATAGACAAAGCTTACGAAATTCAAAAGGAAAATGAAGAATCTATCATACTTAATCAATTCGAAAACCCTGCAAATCCCCAGTTTCACTTTGATACAACAGGCCCTGAAATTTGGAAAGATACAGACGGGCAAATAGATATATTAGTGGCAGGAGCAGGAACAGGCGGCACAATAACAGGTGCATCGAGATTTTTAAAGGGTAAAAAATCATACATACAATCAGTAGTTGTAGAACCTGAAGAAAGTCATGTGATTTCAGGAGGAGAAAAAGGACCTCACGGAATCCAAGGAATAGGGCCCGGGTTTGTTCCCAAAAATCTTGATATGAGTATGGTTGATGAAGTCATTACGGTAACAACTCAAAATGCCATAGAAACAGCCCAACTGGCCGGTTCAAAAGGCATTTCCATGGGTATTTCATCAGGCGCGGCGTTATATGCCACAATAGAAGTTGCAAAAAGGCCTGAAAACAAAGGCAAACTTATTGTTGTAATCATCCCCGATGATGCACTGAAATACATTTCGACAAAACTATTTGAAAAGGAATAAAAATGCTTCTCAAAAGAGCCTTTACACAAATAAAAGAAGGGAAATGGAAACAAGCAAGCGCTAAAAGGACGGCGCTAATTGTCGTTGCTTTTTTGAGCATTGCTCTCACCG
>JAQUTS010000116.1 GCA_028694275.1 Candidatus Gastranaerophilales bacterium | reverse complement strand
ACAAGTTGCTCCGAATGGAAGACTTTCTTCACAAGCGTGTTGCGGGTCAAGATGAAGCGGTTACTGTAGTTTCAGATGCTATTCGTAGGGCTCGCTCAGGCTTAAAAGATCCAAAAAGACCAATCGCAACTTTTATTTTCTTAGGCCCTACTGGTGTTGGTAAAACTGAACTTGCAAAAGCCTTGGCAGAATTTATGTTTAATGACGAAGAATCTCTTATAAGAATCGATATGTCAGAATATATGGAAAAACACACGGTAGCAAGGCTAATTGGCGCTCCTCCGGGGTATATTGGCTATGATGAAGGCGGGCAGTTGACAGAAAAGGTAAGAAGAAAGCCATACTCTGTGATCCTTTTTGATGAAATTGAAAAAGCACACCCTGATGTCTTCAACATAATGCTACAAATCTTTGATGACGGGCGTTTAACAGATTCAAAAGGAAGAACAGTTGACTTCAAAAATACGTTAATTATATTAACAAGTAATATAGGAAGCGATATTATCTTAGAAAACACTCTTCAATCAATGGTTTCAGCTTCAGAATATGATAAAACCAAAGAACAAATCCTTGATTTAATGAAACAAAAATTCAAGCCTGAATTTTTAAACAGAATTGATGAGGTTGTGTTCTTTAAAGCGCTTACTATGCAACAACTTGCGCTCATTGTTGATATGCAAATCGAATACTTAAGAAAACTCTTACAAGAAAAAGATATTCAAATTGAAATCACAAATGACGCAAAAGATTTCATTGCAACTAAAGGGTTTAACCCACTATACGGTGCAAGACCCCTCAAAAGGGCAATAAGGCAGCTTATTGAAAACCCTCTTGCAAAAGAGATCTTAGAGCAAAAAATTCACCCTGAAGAAACTGTAATAATTGACACTGATGGTGACGAGCTCACTTTTAAAACAAAATAAAAGTTAAAGCAGATATTCTCCCAAACAAATACAAAATACACTATTCTAAGCCGGTTCAAAGCCGGCTTTTCCATTGCTTAAAAGCTCATTATTGTACTTCAAAACAAGAAATTAGGGGTTGACAAAAACAAGTATTAAAAATAATATAATACTAGACCCCCGTGGGGAGGTATAAAATGGATAATAAATTTGGAGAAAGGATATTCAATGAAAAAAATACTTCTAACAACTTTGGCTCTTGCAACTCTTGCAACAGTAGGCGTAGGCCAATCATTTGCAAACATTACAACAACCGGATGTAATTGCAGCGACAAATGCGCAAAAGAATGCCCTTGCGGATGCCACCAAAAACAAGAAAAATGTTCTTGCAAAGAAGGTGAGTGCAAATGCTCAGATGATTGTTCATGCAAAGTAGAAAAAAAGTTCTTATTTTTCCACAAAACCGAATGTAACGGAAATTGCAACTGCGATCAAAATTGCGATTGCAAAAAATAAATAACTTTTCAAAACTTTATTTCTAAAAAGCACTAAACAAATTAGTGCTTTTTAGGTTATAATTATCCCCAAGGAGTATTTATGCAAGCAGACAAAAGCAAAGTAACAAACCTACTAAAAACAGCAAGAGGACAAATTGAAGGCCTTTTGAAAATGGTAGAAGACAACAGAGATTGTATTGAAATAAGTACTCAACTCTCTGCAACCCAGTCTATAATTAAAAAAGTGAATTTGGAAATTTTAGAATCACATCTTAATTGCTGTGTTAAAAGAACCTTAGAACATGGCGACGAAAGCCAAAAACAGCAAATTATTGATGAAATTATTAATTTAATCAACAAAATTACAAAATAAGAGACGAATATTTTTTAGGGGAGATAAAGATGAAATTTCTTACAAAATATCTATGGTTTAACACGCAAAAACATCGCGAATATATTAATATAACAGACGAAGTTGAAAATATTGTGCGCGAAAGCGGCATAAAAGAAGGAATGGTGCTAGTGAGCGCAATGCACATTACCGCAGGAGTCTATGTTAATGATGCTGAAAGTGGCTTGATTTCTGATATCGACAAATGGCTTGAAGAACTTGCTCCTTTTGATATTAACTACAACCACCATAGAACAGGTGAAACAAATGGTGACAGCCACCTTAAAAGCCTTTTAATCGGGCATGAAGTTATTGTGCCTATTACAGAAGGAAGACTTGATTTTGGTCCTTGGCAGCAGATTTATTACGCTGAATTTGACGGTCAAAGAAGAAAAAGACTTATTGTAAAAGTTATGGGCGAGTAATGAAAATTTTAAAGACCACAAAAACCCTACATAATAATGTTATAAGCCTTCTTGAGTTTGCGCCTGAAAAATATGAAAAAACTGTTTTAATCCTCGGCGTTTTCCATGGGGATGAACCTGAAGGCGAGCTTTTAATAAATGAATATTTAAAAAATATTGAAGGAAAAGAGCTTAAAAACAGATTATTGATTATTCCTTGCTTAAACCCTGACGGGAAAGCTCTCAACACCCGCCAAAACTCAAATAAAATTGACTTGAACAGAAACTTTCCTACCAAAAATTGGGCAAGAACAGAAGATGCGCAGTATTTCGGCGGCGAAAAAGCAAATAGTGAAATCGAAACACAGTTTGTTGTAGATGTTATTGAAAACTGCCGAATTGATGCAATTTTGACGCTCCATACACCTTATAAAATAGTGAATTATGATGGCCCAGCTAAAGATTTAGCTGAAAAAATCTCTGAAATCACAGGCTACGCAGTTGAAGAGGATATAGGATATTCAACCCCTGGAAGTTTTGGCACATACGCAGGAAAAGAACGAAAAATTCCTACAATTACTCTTGAACTTCCAGATAATGAGGATTTTCCAAATTTATGGAAGAAAAATAAAGAAATATTTCATTTTTTAGCTCAAATTTATTAAAATGAGCACATAAATTTGACTTTTTTTGCAAAAAATTTTATCCTTGAAAAGCTAGCCGTTTACGAGGATAAAAAATGTGCAGAATTGGCGCAATTAAATCTAAAAAATATCTTCACCCGTCAAAATCACTAGAACTGATGCGCTCACAGCAAAAAGGTCATGATAACTCAGGGTTTGCCTTTGTTATGCAAGATTTGGGCGGAGTTTTTGAAGGATACAAGGATTTACCTATTCTTTCTATGGCCTGCACAAACGAAGGAATGCATATTGCAGAAGACATTTTGCACAACACCGGCTTTGTCCGTGTAATGCAATGGGCGCCTGATGTCAACGTAGAGATGGCTTCTCATCTAAACATCGAACCTATGCCAAACTACGTTTTTGAGGTATTCAATTACCCAAAATCTTATAAATACGCACCTAAAGAAGAAAAAGAAGAACTTCTTTTAACAACAAGATTAAAATTAAGAAAAGCGCTTGAAGATACCCAAGATGGTTATGTTTATTCGTTTTGGCCTGATACTCTAATGCTTAAAGAAATCGGAGATCCAAAAGATATCGGAACATATTTCGGACTTTGGGAGCCAAACGATGTATTTACGGCAAAAATAATCACGGCTCAATGCAGACAAAATACGAACTATGACATCGTAAGATATGCCGCTCACCCTTTCTTTTTGCAAGGTTATAGCGCACTTGCAAATGGCGAAAATACTTTCTACGAAAAGAATAAACTATTCCAGCAAAGTCTTTGCGAAGGATACATTGGTTTTGAAAGTGACTCTCAATGCTTTTTATACACTTTGCATTACGTAAACAAGATTTTAAAATGGCCGCTGAGCTATTATAAACACGTGATTACACCTCTTCCTTTTGACGAAATTGAAAAGAGAAAAGATAAAGAAATCCTTTTGAGAATAAAAGCTTCTTTATCAAACCTTGAAATAAATGGACCTAACACAATTATAGGAGTGACTCCGGACGGAACACTCTTCGCTACATGCGATTCGAAGAAATTGAGACCTGTTGTTGTTGGAAGAGATGATAATACAGTAATTATCACATCTGAAGTTACAGGTATAAATGAGCTTTTACCAAACAGAAACATTGAAACAGACATCTATCCTAACGAAAGAGAAATGGTTGTTGTCGATAACGATTTGAGGATTGAAAGATGGCAGCAATAAACGCAAATGATATAGCAAAAGACGATTTAATGTGGCAGATAGAGTACAACACTGAAAGATGTACACTCTGTGGCAAATGCGTTGCTGCTTGTACTTTTGGCGCAATCACGGCTTCTGTTGAAAAAAGGAAAAAAGTAAGAAGCGATGGAGCGCTACCAAATCCAACCGTTGATTTAAAGGCAGTTCCTGTCATAAAGCAAGTTGTTGCAACCTGTAAAAACTGCGTGGGATGTGGTGTTTGCCAAAAAGTTTGTCCCAACGAGGCAATAAAGCCTGTTTATAACCAACATCACCGCATGGAAATCAAATATAGAGCAGAAAATGCTGATTCTCCTAAAAGAGGCGGCAGAACTAACCTTCACACGGAAGGAAGAACGCTAGACAAAATTAAAATCGGCCGTATTTCACAAATGACAGACCCTTCATTAGATGCTCAAAGGCATACATTTGATATTCTTGCCCCATTTGGAAGAATTATGCCACCGGAAGAACTCCCTTTTAGCATTTCAAAGGGGAAACTCCAAATCGATAGAAACATTCCAACCACTCACTGGATTTACCCGATTATAATTGGCGACATGTCAATCGGAGCATTATCTCCAAGAATGTGGGAAGCTATGGCAATAGCAGTTGCATACCTCAACGAAGTAGTAGGTCTTCCTGTCCGCATGTGTACAGGAGAAGGAGGCGTTCCTATAAAACTTCTAAAATCAAAATATTTAAAATATATGATTTTACAAATCGCATCAGGCCATTTTGGCTGGGACAGAATTATAAACGCAATGCCTGAGATGACAGAAGATCCTGCGGGTGTGCTTATAAAAATAGGACAAGGCGCAAAGCCAGGTGACGGGGGGCTTTTACTCGCACAAAAAGTTGCAAAACATATTCAAGAAATTAGAGGGGTTCCAAAGGCGGATTTACTTTCCCCGCCTAATCATCAAGGGCTTTATTCAATTGAAGAAAGCGTCCAAAAGATGTTTTTATCTATGAACGCTGCGTTTAAATTCAGAGTGCCTGTTGCGATTAAAGTTGCAGCCTCTGTAACTAGCGTATCGGTTTATAACAACCTTATGAGAGACCCTTATAACATAGTTGGCGGTTTTTTCTTGGATGGTATCGCAGGTGGAACAGGAGCAGCCCATGAAATATCTCTAGACCACACTGGACACCCTATTGTTTCAAGACTTCGTGATTGCTACTTAGCAGCTATCCACCAAGGAAAACAAGGTCAAATTCCTCTTTGGGCAGGTGGCGGAATCGGCATGCGCGGAACTCTTGCAGCAGATGCCTTTAAAATGATATGTTTGGGCGCAAACGGAATTTTCACGGGTAAATTAATTCTTCAAATTGCAGGCTGTATCGGTAATGACTACGGAAAATGTAACGCTTGCAACACAGGACTTTGCCCTATGGGAATCACCACCCAAAACCCTACTCTTGTTGAAAGACTAGACGTAGATAAAGCCGCGGAAAATATTGTAAATTATTTCCTTGCAACAAACACCGAGCTCAAAAAACTTATGGCTCCAATTGGGAACAGCACACTTCCTGTTGGTAGGTCTGATGCTCTTATCACTGTTGATAAAAACGTTGCAACAAGACTTCAAATTCAGCACGTATGCTAATATTAAGGATTTAAAATGAGTAAATTAGCTGTTATAGATACATTATCAGAAAATAAAAGA
>JAQUTS010000115.1 GCA_028694275.1 Candidatus Gastranaerophilales bacterium | reverse complement strand
TCTAGCACAGCAACTACAAGTACAACTCAGACAACCTCAACAACAAGCAATACAAATCAAACAGATACAGAATCAATATAATAAGGTTGCATTATGGTAGCACCTGTTCAAGATATGAAATCACTAATCACAGTTGAACAATCAGCCGCATTAGAAGCTGATGTTCATATTCAGTCTAACTTTAGAGAGGCTGATATTTTTTCATTGGGGCTAAGATTTTTCAAATACGGACGTCTTGATTTGTCTTTGGCTTTTTTCTCAAGAGTCTTGGATCTCAATGAAAACAACGCCCAAGCCTATGTAAACATAGGAAATATCTATCATAAAAACGGTGATATAGAATCAGCAGCCAATTTTTGGAAATATGCAATAAAAATCGACCCCGCTTGCGAAAAAGCATACATGAATTTGGGGAATTATTTTTACGGCAAAAAAAATCCCGATCAAGCTATTTCATACTGGATAATTTTACAAACCCTAAACCCAAATGACCCCGGTGTGTTTTTGAACCTTGGGGTGGCATATGAAGAAAAAAATAATACTTTAGCGGCGAATTTTTACTACGAAAAATTCATTCAAAAATCAATAACAGGAAGAACCCCGGAGGGCTACACCCAAGTTGTTCACAGAATGACAAAAATCAAAAAAGCCGCAAAAAACAACTTCAAAATAGGGCTAAAATGCCAAAATAAAGGCGAATATTTATACGCGCTCAAAGCTTACATAAAAGCTGTTGAAGCATATCCCAACCACATAAAAGCCAATCTTAACGCCGGCAGTATTTGTTATATGAACGAAAAATTTGAAGATGCGGTGAAATTTTGGGTGAGAGTATTATATTTGGACCCCAAAAATCAAAAAAACCTTGTAAATATAGCCATTGCATATGACAAAATAGAACAATTTTCCTATGCTTATTGCCTTTACAAAAGATTTTTGAACGAACAACATGATGAGACTTCTTTTGAATCATTAAAAATAGAAGAAAGAGTTAAAGCTTTAGAAGGAATATTGGGAGAAAAAAACCCCCATTACTCTTCTCACTATTCAAAGGCAGAAGATTCTATCAAGAAAAAAGACTACTTTAATGCGTACTTTGAGTACAAAAACTGCTCAATGCTAAAATCCGATTCAGAAGAGCTAATTAAAAAACTGGATTCAATAAAAGAAGTTCTCTACCCTGAGAGAAACCTCATAAAAAGATATATAGAAATGGGAAAAAAATCCCTCAACAAACTCGAACTTGTTACTGCTGTGGATTTTTTCCGCCTTGCAAACAACCTTGGCCCATTAGAGCATGAGGAAATCGAAATTAAATCAAACTTGGCCAAATGTGCTAAAATGTTAAAGAAAATGCAAGGGTAGAGAAAACAAAAAACAGAATGAAGCTAAAGTTCAAAAAACTGACTGAAAATCTTCAAAGATTTTTTTATTCAAAAATACTACGAAAAAAATACATCCGAAAAGGTTCTTGCCTCGGGTGCGGCAGGTGTTGTCAAAAAATATACGTACGACATGCCAAAGACGTTATCAAAACGGAAGAAGAATTCGAAAGACTAAAAACCCTTCACTTTTTCTACGGGTATTTAAGAGTTTTGGACAAAGATGAAACCGGACTGATTTTTGAATGTTCAAAGCTTGATAAAGAAACAGGCAAATGCACAGCCTACAACAAAAGACCCGTCCTATGCCGCCAATATCCCGTTGAAGAAGTTTTTATGATGGGCGGAAGCATAACGGAAAATTGCGGGTACAGTTTTGAACCTATAGAAAAGTTCGATGAAATTTTTGAAAAAGTAAAAAACAAACTAAACAAAACTCAATAATTGCGCATTTTTGATTATTTGTGTGTTTTAAATAAAGTATGTTAATAAATAAGGAAATGACAAATGGGTGACAGCGTAAGTTTGACTTCGCAATTAGCTACACAACAAGCAATTATTGGCGCCAGCAATGCTGAAGCAAGAATAACCGGTATAAATAATTCTCAACAAAAAGCCCTCGGCAATCTTAACGGTATGCCTGAAAAAGATGTCTTTGAAAAGGACAAAAAACTTGCCCTTGAAAAAGCTCAGGCTCAAACAGAATTAAAAATACAAGAGGAAAGACTAAAAGCCGAAAAAGAAAAAAAAGCTAAAAAGAAAAAATAACACAAAAAACACTCGCAAAAGCGGGTGTTTTTTTATTCAATAAAAAATCTTTGCACTAATAATGTTTGAGTATTAAAATAACTAAGTAAAGAATTTTTTTAAAGGTTTAATAATAGAGATGAAAAATTTAGTTATCAGGATATGCGGAACTGCGGGAGAAGGGGTTATCTCATCAGGCGATATTTTTGCACTTGCCGTAGCAAGAAGCGAATACTACGTCACTACTTTCAGATCTTTCCCCTCTGAAATTAGAGGTCACGGTCAGTGCTCTTTCCAACTCAGAATGAGCGAAGAAAAAGCTTATACAACAGGGCTTATGACAGATGTGCTGATAGGTTTGAATGAAGAAGCCATCCTCTCAAACATCAAACTTCTGGGATCAGGCGGGATTTTGATACTTGATTCTGATGAAGTCAAAAACAAATTCGAAGAATTTTCAGGCATCATCAAATATCGCATACCGATAACAACAATAGCTACTGAAAAAGCCTCCATAAGAGCCAAAAACATGGTTGCAATCGGCATTATGGCCGGTCTTGTACCACAGTTGGAGCTCAAAGAACAACTCAAAAAAGATATTAAAAAACGTTATGCAAAAAAATCACAAGAAATAATCGACTCAAACATAAAAGCCTTTGAAGAAGGCTACAAATATGCAACAGAAAACCTCAAAAGAGAAGATAATCTCGCGTCTATGACAATGGAAAAATCAGGACCAAAACTCATTATGAGCGGAAATGAAGCTATTGCTCTCGCTGCAATCGTTGCAGGATGCAGATTTTATGCAGGATACCCAATAACACCGGCAACAGAAATCATGGAATGGCTCGCTCTTGAGATGCCAAAAGTCAACGGAACAATGCTTCAATGCGAAGATGAAATTGCCGCTGTTACAGCTGCAATCGGCGCATCATACGGTGGTGTCAAATCAATGACTGCAACAAGCGGCCCAGGGTTTTCTTTGATGTCAGAAGCTCTTGGATTAGCATCAATGGCTGAGATTCCTTTGGTTGTCGTCGATGTCCAAAGAGGCGGCCCAAGTACAGGGTTACCTACAAAAACAGAGCAAAGTGACTTGAATATGGCAGTCTACGGTACTCACGGTGAAGCCCCAAAAATAGTCATCGCTCCGATGAATGTGGAAGATTGTTTCTATCAAACAATCAATGCATTCAACTTTGCAGAAAAATACCAGCTCCCCGTAATTCTTCTCTCAGATGCGGCAATAGGCCAAAGAAAAGAATGTGTGGACAAAATAGATCTTAGCAAAATCAAAATTGAAAACCGCCTAAAACACACTCGTGAAACAGATACCGGACTTTATGTAAGATACAAAAACACCTTAAACGGCATATCTCCGATTTCAAACCCCGGGGACAAAGGCGGAGCTTACACAGCAACAGGCCTTGAGCATACAGAAATCTGCCAGCCTTGTTCAACGCCTGAAGTCCACAAAATGATGACCGAAAAACGCTTCAAAAAACTCGAAACTGCAACACAAGACTTCATCCCTGCCAAAACATACGGCCCGGATGATGCCAAAATCGGTATCATTACTTGGGGCGGAACAACTGGCGCAGTACTGGAAGCGGTTGATATGGCAAGAGAACAAGGATACAAAATCCAAGCACTTTACCCAAGAACCATCTACCCTGTTCCAAACCAATGGCTCAACAGTTTTGTCGAAGGCAAAGAAATGATTCTTGTTGCAGAAGCCAACTACACAGCACAACTTTTGCATAATCTTGTATACAGATTAAACAAAATCAACAAAGACATCAAACTCTTTGAAGTTCTCAAATACAACGGCGAGCCATTCAGTGCGCGAGAAGTTTTTGACAAAGTTGATAAAGTAATAAGACAACAAATGCTCAAATACACAACTTTTGAGTTGGAAAAAGATGAATCATACAAATTCTAAAAGGATAGAAAAATGGAATATACACTAAAAGATTATAAAAGTTCAACCAAACCATCTTGGTGCCCGGGTTGTGGAGATTTCGCGGTATTGGCGGCTCTTTTGACAACAATGACAGATCTGCAACTTGATCCTGATGATACTGCAATCGTATCAGGTATCGGATGTTCAAGCAGATTTCCGTTTTTTACAAGCACCTACGGATTCCACTCAATCCACGGTAGAGCTTTGCCCGTGGCGATAGGCCTCAGTGCTGCAAGACCTGATATTAACGTCATCACACTCGGCGGGGACGGAGACGGATTCAGCATCGGCGGAAACCACTTTATCCACGCATCAAGAAAAAACCCTGATATCACATATATCGTTATGGATAATGAGATTTATGCCTTGACAAAAGGTCAAAACTCACCCACATCGCACGATAACGTAATAACAAAAGTTAACCCTTATCAAGCTGTAGAAGAAAGAGTCAACCCGATTATGATGGCACTTTCATTTGAGACGTCTTTTGTCGCAAGAGGATTTTCAGGTGATATCGCTCAACTCAAAAGCATCATAAGACAAGCCATGGATCATAAAGGATTTTCTTTTGTACATGTTCTGTCTCCTTGTGTCCAATACAACGACAAAATCACCTTTGACAGCATAAAAGAACATATCAAACCCATTGCTGATGATCATGATGTTACAGACAGAATGGCCGGAATGAAGCTTGTTTTTGAACCCGGATACTATTACACAGGCGTCATCTACAAACAAGAACGCCCAACCCTTCAAGAAAAACTGGATGAAGTCCAATCAAAAGCACACCCGGGACACCCTGAAGGACAGCAAGTTGAAGAGCTTATCCAACAATTTATGTAGCGGATTGTTGACGGGAGCAGCGCTCGCCTTGCAGAATGGGCGACGAAGCGAAGTTTCGCCCAGAAACGCAGCGAAGTTCAAGAACATTCTGCTGTCAACTAATCCAAGAAGCGGAATCTGACAAGAGTGAGTGCGAACGCACGAAACTCGTCTTCGTGAGGGTTTTGGCGAAGTGACTCTTTGCAAAGCAAAGAAAAACGAAGCGAAAAAAGCCGAACTGTCAGCATTCCAAGAAGCGGATTGTTGACGGGAGCAACGCTCGCATTGCAGAATGTGCGACAAAGCGAAGTTTCTCCCAGAAACGCAGCGAAGTTCAAGAACATTCTGCTGTCAACTAATCCAAGAAGCGGAATCTGACAAGAGTGAGTGCGAACGCACGAAACTCGTCCCAGTGAGGATTTTGGCGAAGTGGCTCTTTGCAAAGCAAAGAAAAACGAAGCGAAAAAAGCCGAACTGTCAGTATTCCAAGAAGCGGAATCTGACAAGAGTGAGTGCAAGCAAAAAATAAAAAAAAGGCATATTCACACTGTGGGAGTGGATTATGCCTGAAATTTTGCAAATTTTAGGAACATTATATCATTTTAGGTTAAATTTTTTATTTCGCCGTGATTTTTGGCTTTGGAGAACCTTTAAACATCTTATAAAGGCTTTTTCCACCCTTATAAGCTAAGCCTGCAAGCAAAATTCCGCCGGCTACTTTAAGAGCTGTCTTCCATCCGCTGCCTTCATTTTGATTTCTATGCTCAAAAGGCAACGCATTTGCTCTTGAAGAAAAAGTATCGTAAGGCACACCGCCCATCATGC
>JAQUTS010000114.1 GCA_028694275.1 Candidatus Gastranaerophilales bacterium | reverse complement strand
CCTGATTGAGAACGTCTGATAACGATATCAGCCATATAATCAACAATTTCAGCCAAAGAAGTCTTATTAGCGGCAACTTCTTCTGAAATCAAAGTGATGTTTGGCTGAGTTTGCAAAGCAGCCTCAAGAGCAACGTGAGTTGCTGATCTTCCCATCAATTTGATGAAGTGCCAGTATTTTTTGGCAGAATTTGCATCACGCATGATATTAGAAATCAACTCTGCGTATGTTTTTGTCGCTGTATCAAAACCGAACGAGATTTCGATTTGTTCGTTTTTCAAATCCCCGTCGATAGTTTTTGGGCAGCCAATAACTTGAATACCCGCATCTTGTGCTTGAAAGTATTCGCCCAACAAAGCTGCGTTTGTGTTTGAATCATCACCGCCAATAATTACAACAGCTGAAATACCAAGCTGCTTGCAAGTTTCCCAAGCTTGTTCAAATTGAGCTTGAGTTTCAAGTTTGTCACGGCCTGATCCGATGATATCAAACCCGCCTGTGTTGCGGTATGCATCAATAAACGCATCATCAAATTCTACATATTTGCCTTTCATAATCCCTGCCGGACCGCCCAAAAAACCATACAATTTGTTGGCTGAATTGGCTTGTTTCAAAGCATCATAAAGACCTGCGATAACATTGTGCCCGCCGGGTGCTTGTCCGCCTGAAAGAATAACGCCTACATTGCGTTTTTCAACAGCAACATTTCCTTGTGATTCTTTAAAAGTTACAGTCGGTTTGCCGAAAGAATTCGGGAAAAGCTTCTCAATATCTTGAGCATCACGCACAGCAGAAGTTTTAGATCCTTCTACGATGTCAATATTTTTGATACCTGCAGCCAAAACTGAAGGTAATTTAGGCTGATATTTCAGTCTTTCTTGATGTAAAGGTGAAAGTTCTTTGGTCATTTCTTTTTCCTCTATTTTGCTAAACATTCGTTCTGATTTTAGCACCAACATAATTAGTAATGAAGTTAAAAATATCAAATGTGAAAATATTCACTATAAACCTTGAAAAATAGTTATGTTTTGGTTATAAAAGTGAGGTATGCACAAATACTATTAAAAGGAGTTTTTAATTATGGCAAAGAAAGTTGCAATTAACGGCTTTGGGCGTATTGGACGTAATACTCTTAGAGCTGCTATTAAAGAAGGTATTTTTGACAAAGTTGACTACGTAGCAATCAACGACCCTGGTTTAACACCAAAAGACGCTGCTCACGTTTTCAAATATGATTCAGTAATGGGTAGATTTGACGGAACTGTTGAAGCTACTGAAGATGGATTAAAAATCAACGGCAAAGAAATCAAATTCTACGCTGAAAAAAATCCTGCTGATCTTCCTTGGGCTAAATTAGGCGTTGATGTAGTAATCGAATCAACCGGTTTCTACACAGATGCTGAAAAAGCTAAAGCTCACATAACAGCCGGTGCTAAAAAAGTTATCATCTCAGCTCCTGCTAAAAATGAAGATATCACTATCGTTCTTGGTGTAAACGAAGATCAATATGATTCTTCTAAACACAACGTAATTTCTATGGCATCTTGCACAACAAACTGCTTGGCTCCTGTTGCAAAAGTTGTTCTTGAAAAATTCGGCGTTGTTAAAGGTCTTATGACTACAACTCACTCTTACACAGGCGACCAAAGACTTTTGGATGCAGGTCACAAAGACCCACGCCGTGCAAGAGCCGGTGCTTTGAACATCGTTCCTACAACAACCGGTGCTGCTAAAGCTGTTGCTTTGGTTCTTCCTGAACTTAAAGGCAAATTGAACGGTTTCGCGCTTCGCGTTCCAACTCCAGACGTTTCTGTTGTTGACGTTGTATTCGAAACTGAAAAACCTGTAACAGCTGAAGCTCTAAACGCTGCTTTGAAAGAAGCTGCTGATGGCAAAATTCTTGCTTTCGAAGAAGCTCCGCTAGTTTCAACTGATTTCATCGGTTCAACTCAATCATCAACTGTTGATGCTGCGTTGACAATGGCAATCGGTGACAATATGGTTAAAGTTATTTCTTGGTACGATAACGAAATGGGTTATTCTACAAGATTAGCTGAAACTACATTGATGGTAGCTAACAAACTATAATCAGAGTTTAAAACTCAAGCAAAAAGGCATCTTCTACAAGGTGCCTTTTTTGTTTGATACAAAAGAGCTTTCGCGTGCTTAAAAAATTTTAACAAAAAAACTCCCCAAAAAATTTTGTTTGTCTTACAATAATAATATCGATAAAGGAGACAGTAACAATGACACAGACAATAATAAAATTTGAAGCAGCAACAAGAGACGAAAGCTTGAACCCAAGACAGCTTCGCGCTTCAGGCAATCTTCCTGCTACAGTATACGGAAAAGGTATTGAATCTGTAAGTGTACAAGTAAACACTCACGAATTCATGCAAACTTACAAATATAACAAAGAAGCCACTTTTGAACTTTCAGTGGGCAGCAAAAAATACAATGTTGTTGTTCAAAATGTTCAAAAAAACTACGCAACTAACGAAATTCTTCACGTAGAATTCAAAGTAGCGTAAGTTTAAATATTTAATCAAAAAAAGCGGGAGTAAAATTCCGCTTTTTTTAGTTTAAATTTGCACCTTATACTCTCTTTATTACTCGCCATCCGCGTCTTGGAATATCGACTGTTCGTAGTTTTTCACTTCATTTCACTTTGCACTTGTGCAAAGCTACATTCCGATAAACTACTCACTAGAACGAGCTGGGGCACTTTGTGCCACGGCGCTCTTGTCGAATTCCGCAAAAAAAAACCGACTTGCGCCGGATAAGTCTACCACATATTAGAGAGAGGAATTAGAGAGAGAAGGATTTTAAGGAAGATTGCTTATTGTCCTTACATGTATTTAATACCCTACTCTCGTAGTAGTTAAACCCCAAAGGTTACTTATATTAAGAAATATTAAACAATGATAAATTTTGATTCACTATGCCTCAAGGCCTTTATAGAAGAATATGGAAACATTCTCGAATCAGGGCGCATCCAAAAAATTCAACAGCCCTCAAGAAGAGAATTGGTGCTAAATTTTCGCTCATTCGGGCAAAACCACAAACTCTACATCAATATTGACCCCAAATATCCCCATCTTTGCATCACAAAAAACAATCTGCGGCCGCTTGAAATCCCAAAACAGCCGCCTATGTTTTGCATGCTTTTGCGCAAATACTTAGAAGGTGCCAAAATTCTTCAAGTAAAACAGCCTGAACATGAAAGAATATTTGAGATTTTTATCGAAAGCTACAACGAACTTGGTGAAAAATCCCCGCAAGTACTGGCAATCGAACTAATGGGCAAACACAGCAATGTAATATTGTACAATTGCGAAAATGACATAATCATCGGATGTGCGCACAATGTAGGCGAAGAAAAAAGCAAAGACCGCGAACTCTCAGGAGGCCTCAGATACATTTACCCAACAAAAAAAGACAAAAAAAACATCCTCAAAACCCCTTGGGAAGAGTTTTACAGTGACTTTAGAGGCGAAATACAGCCAGAAGTCCTAAACAATAAGTACTTTGATATCACAATCCCTTTAGCAAAAGAACTCATCAAAGCCTCAAATAATGACCCTAAAATCCTTTACGAACTTGCAAAAAAAGCCGTCGACCTTGAAATACTAAACCCCTCAATCTCCTTTGATGGTGAATTATTTTCGCTATTTTCGCTTAAAAAACAAATCCCCCTCAAACAATACATCAGTACAAATGATATGATTGATGATTATTTTGGCAAATTTGTCGCTCAAGACAAACTTCAAGGAGCAAAAGCACCTTTACTTCAAGTGGTTAATAAAGAAATCAAAAAACAAACTAAAACAGCCCTGACACACCAAAAAACTCTCGATAACTCCCAAAAGTCAGAAAAATACCGCGTTTGGGCTGATATTTTGACCTCAAATATGCACTCAATAAAAGATGTGCAAAAAAATCTAACGCTTGAAAATTACTACGACAACAACAATCCAATCACAATCGAACTTGATGAGATGCTTAGTCTCAAAGACAATATCAAGCGCTATTACAAGCTTTATAACAAAACAAAAACAGCTAATGAATACGCAAACAAGCTGCTTGAATCAACCAAACTCGAAATCGACTATCTTGAAAGTATCAAAAACGCTTTAGAACAAGCAGAATCTGTCAAAATCACAGAAGAAATAAAACAAGAACTTACCCAAAAAGGACTGATAAAAGAAACTTCCAAAACCAAGCCCCAAAAAGAAAAAATGGAGCTCGATTCAATAGAGATTGAAGGCTACAAAATATTTATAGGCAAAAACAACAAGCAAAATGATTATATTATCTCAAAGCTCTCCTCGCCCAATGACTTGTGGCTTCACACATTCAATATACCGGGGGCGCATATTCTTATCAAAATGCCAAAAGATATCGAAACCCCACCTGATAATGTTTTGAGAAAAGCCTCCAAGTTGGCCGTATACTATTCACCGGCTCGAAATTCTGTTAAAGTAGATGTTACATGCACAAAGCGTAAATACCTAAAAAAACCGCCATGTGCAAACCCTGGGTATGTAACTTTTTCCAACGAAACTAACATTATCGTAGACACAAATGAACAAGAAAATTGAAAATATAGACATAATAAAACGAGCCATAGAAGTCGAAGTAGAACACCGCTACATCGACATACGCGGGCGCACTTGTCCTTTTTCGCAGTTTATTTTGGGAGAGCTCAGAAACATCCAAAGAATGGATAAAGCAAACCCAAAATGGAAATCGCTCATAACCCTGTTTGAAGGCTATGCACAAGATGACCTCTCAAGTAGAATGAAAACCATAAGACAGCTCGTATCGGGGCTAAAAAAACCATTCGAGAATCCCTTAACCGAAAAAGCAACCTTCTCAAGACATCCTGATGAAACAGATGTAATGTACATTAAAGGCGTAGGCCCCAAACTGGCAGGAGTTTTAAACAAAATAGGGATTTTCACGGCAACGGATCTTTTGACCTATTACCCAAGAAAATACCTCGATTATTCCATCAGAACCAAAATCAAAGACCTCATAATCGGTGAAGAAGTCTGCGTGTTCGGCACCATCAAATCAGTCAATGCCTACACAAGCAAAAGAGGTCTGAATATCATCACAATACTTGTTTCCGATGGTACCGGCATGGTGGCGGCAAGCTGGTTTTACGGCAAAACAAATCCGCGACTTTTGCACAAGTACAAAGCTCAATATCCAAAAGGCGCAAACATAATCCTGACAGGCAAAGTCAAATATGATGACTACCTTGGCAAACTTGCAATAGACAGTGCTCAAGCCACTATCGTGGGGGAATTTAATGAAAACCAAGGCCCTCAAACAGCCGGAATAGTGCCTGTTTATGCTCTTACAGAAAACCTAAATATCAAAACTCTTCGCAATGCCATCAAAAATGCAATCGAGTTATACGCGGGCAAAATGGATGATTTTTTGCCAAATTACATTAAAACAAAACTGGATTTGATGGACAAATCAACAGCAATATCTCAAATACATTCTCCCGATACGCAAGAGCTCCTTGATGAAGCCAGACGCAGGCTGGTTTTTGAAGAGCTTTTTGTTGTACAGCTTCGCCTCGCATATATGCGAAAAATGAACAAAATCACAACCCAGGGCAACATAATAGAACCCAAAAAAGGAGGTCTTGTCGATCAGTTTGTAAGCTCGTTGCCTTTTGACCTTACAAACGGACAAAAAAATGCCTTCCAAGAAATCCTCAAAGACTTAC
>JAQUTS010000113.1 GCA_028694275.1 Candidatus Gastranaerophilales bacterium | reverse complement strand
TTGGGCTTGTAATGCTGTTTATGATTGCATACTACAGACTGCCCGGACTCATCGCAGATGTGGCTTTGATTTTATATGGGATTTTTGTTTTCGCCATATTCAAAATCATCCCTGTAACACTTACCCTTGCGGGTATTGCAGGTTTTATCCTGAGTATCGGAATGGCAGTCGATGCTAATATTTTAATATTTGAGAGAACAAAAGAAGAACTCAAAATAGGCAGAACACTTTTTGCCGCAATAAATGCAGGGTTTGACAGAGCCTTTACAAGTATTTTTGACTCAAATATGACAACAATACTTACCTGCATAGTCCTTTATATGCTTGGAACAAGTATCGTAAAAGGATTCGCTCTGACACTTGCAATAGGTGTTATCATCAGTATGTTCAGCGCAATTACCGTTACCAAAAACTTTATGCATTATTTCTTTGATACCTGGGATCTTAGCCATCCTGGGTGGTTTGGACTCAAAGCTGAAGAGATTCAAAAAACTTCCGCTCCAAAAGAAACAACTGCACGCAACGCAAAATACGGTATTTTAGATTAATTGACGAGGAAAAAACAATGTTTGAAACAAAAACAAAAATAATCGACGTAATCAAATATAAATGGTGGTGCATAGCAATAACATCGCTTCTTGTTATCCCAGGCGTAATCGCAATGATTTATCTAACCATGACAACAGGTTCTCCGCTAAGACTCGGTATTGACTATACAGGCGGAACCATTGTCCAATACAATATCCAAAAAGAAGTCACTCAAGACGATGTAACAAAGCTCACAGAAGACCTCTCAAAAGCAGGCGTAAACAGCCCTGTCGTCCAAAAACTCCAATCAGAAAGCAAAGATCACAAGAATAAAATCAAAAATATAGTTTCTATCAGAACAACTTTCCTTGATGAAGCAACTCAAAAAGAAGAGGTCTCAAAAATCCATCAAGTTGTAACAAAAGATCTCGGGAAATCAGATCTTTTGCAAACAAGTTCTGTAGGGCCGACTTTGAGCAAAGAGCTCTTCAAAAACTCTTTTCTTGCGCTCATTTTGGCTTTTGCCGCAATCGTTGCGTATCTTACAATGCGCTTCCATCTTGATTATGCAGTGTTTGCACTTTTGGCACTGTTGCATGATGCTCTTTTTGTGTGCGGTGTGTTTGCAATTATGGGAATCCTTTACGGAGTCCAAATTGACGGTCTTTTCATCACGGCTATTTTGACCGTTGTAGGCTTCAGTGTACACGATACCATAGTTGTATATGACAGAATTCGTGAAAATGTACGTTACTTGGGTAAAAAACATTCTTTTGTCGAAATTGTCAATATGAGCGTAAATCAGACTCTTGCAAGAAGTATCAACACTTCTTTGACATCAGTTATTACCCTTTTGGCGTTGTATTTCTTTGGTGGTGTGACTACAAAAGAATTTGTTCTTGCGATGGCTCTTGGAATCGTTATCGGAACATATTCAAGTATATTCTTTGCAAGTATGCTTCTTGCAGACCACAGAAAAAATATGCCTGCTTTGAAAAAAGCTTAATCTCGACTAGAATAAAATTATGTTTTTGCATAATTTAGTTGAATATATCGAATATCTACATGTAGAAAGAGGGCTCTCTGATAATACAGAAGAGGCTTATCGCAATGATATTATGCTTTTTATTGAGTTTTTAGAATCAGAAGATGTGGAAATATTTGATAACATAACCCGATCACATCTAAACAGATACATAAGAAAACTCAGACAAGACAACTACGCTCCAAGCAGTATTACGCGCAAAATTGCTTCTTTGAGAGGATGGTTCAAATGGATGGTCGGAAACGACTTGATAAAATCAGACCCGACAGCAAGTATCGAACAACCTAAAATGGCGCGTCACCTCCCAAAAGTTTTGACCGTACAAGATCTGCAGCTGATTTTTTCAGAAAAACTCTCCACTCTTGAAAAAGCAATTGTAGAATTACTTTATGCCGCAGGATTGAGAGTATCAGAGCTCTCTAATCTGACCCTTCAAAATATAAACCTTGATCAAGACTATGTGCGCTGCATCGGAAAAGGTTCCAAAGAAAGACTTATCCCGATAGGCAAAAAGGCAAAAGAGGCCCTGATTGAATATCTAAAAGACAGAGAAATGATTGTTTTCAAAAATGATTTAAACACCAATCATTTGTTTTTGAACCCCGAAGGGCACCCGATAACGAGACAAAAAGTATACACTCTCATAAAAACTCTCGGCGAAAAAATTGATAAAACAATTTCTCCTCATACACTTCGTCACAGTTTTGCTACACATTTGCTCGAAAATGGTGCCGATTTGCGTGTTGTACAAGAGCTTTTAGGACATAGTGATGTATCAACTACACAATTGTACACACATATTAGTAAAAAGCGTCTAAAAGACATTTATTTCGCTATTAACAGCGAT
This sequence comes from Candidatus Gastranaerophilales bacterium, assembly GCA_028694275.1. Lineage (GTDB taxonomy): Bacteria > Cyanobacteriota > Vampirovibrionia > Gastranaerophilales > CAJFVJ01 > JAEWLZ01. The sequence goes on along the minus strand of JAQUTS010000113.1, from coordinate 3,327 downwards.
TGAAAACATGTTTGAATTTTGCCCGTTTGGGCATACTATACATGTAATAACTTGTAATTTGAAGATTGAAAATTTGCTATGTTGACCAATGGAGTAAAAATCATTATTGCTTTATGCTTGCTTTTGATTTTAACAGGATGCTCTACGGGTGGATCTAAGAAAAATATGATCAACAAAAAGCCCGTCGCTGTTCAGTCAAATTCAGGGTCCAGCTATGAGATTGTTCAACTTAGCAATGGCGTATATATTTACCATGACAAACAATATTCAAGCGTAGAGTAATTGTTTCATAAATGATACAATTGTAGTATTTATTATTCAATTCCTTTGACAACTTTTGGATATTGTTTTATTATTAATAGGCTATATCAAATTTACTATGACTTAAAACATAAGGAGATTACTTTGGGCATAGATTATAAATACGGTGACTTTGAGAATATTATTCTCAACGCAATTTGGCACCTCGAAGAATCAGGTAAAGACATCGTGTCAGTGTTGGACATCCAAACAAGAATAAACACAGTCGAATCAAAAGAATGGGCATACACAACTGTCAAAACAGTTATGGACAGATTGGTGCAAAAAGCTCTTATTTCAAGACTTAAACAAGGAAAAAAATATTTCTACAAAAGCAGTTTTTCAAGACTCGATATGGGAAATATGAACATCAAAAAAACCATCAGACAATATTATAATGATGACATGCAAGAATTTATGGTTCATGCAGAAAAAATTTGTCAGGACGTTTTTGTAAAAGTAGATGTCAAAACTCAAGAATAGACAGAAAATTTCAGAAATAATTCTAGCTGTTCTCACAGAAAAACTACACGTCAAAGATGCATTATTGCTCTTTCCGCAAGATAAATTCGACAAATCAGTCGAATGTGCTTGGCATGCTTTGCTGCATTATGAAGCAGATGAAGACTTAAGAGCTCGCGATATCGAATACAGAGAAGAACAAGATGAGTATTTGTATTTTTTGTCCACGCTTTTAAAAGACGGTAAGAATTTGCCTGCAAATATCCTGAAAGATTACAAACAATTCCATGGAGGAGCCCCGATTGCTCCTGATGAAAAAAGCTTTTGGGCAAAGGTTTTGAACCTATTTCGCTTTACAAATATAGACTAATTGTAAATCTTTGTTAATTCCTCATTTTTTCCTGTCAAAAATTTTTCTTGAGAAGGTATTAACCACTCAAGACAGAAATTTATAAGGTAATATAATGATCATAAATAGCATAAACTCCGTTATGGCAAACAAATACAGGAGCAATGCCAAACAAAATAACAATCAAACTCCTCAAATGTTCAAAGGCAGATTACCCAAAGCAAAAGCTGCACCAAAATCACCTTTCAACGGGTTTTTTGCAAATCTCATAAAAAAGTTTTCAAACTAAAGACCACACTAAATAAGAGAGATGAAATTCGATAACAGTTTCTTTCCGTACTCAGTCAAAATGGCCTCGGGGTGGAACTGGACGCCGTAAAGGCAGAATTTTTTATGTTTTAGAGCCATAATCACACCATCCAAGGTACGAGCTATCGGCTCTATATTTTTGCCAAAATCAACCTCATCAACCACCAAAGAATGATATCTAGTCGCCAAAAACCCTTGTGAAATTCCATCAAAAATAGGCTCCGATTCATCAAAAAATATCTCAGAAACCTTACCGTGAACAGGCTCTTTGGCTTGAACGATTTTGCCTCCAAAGGCTTGAGCTATGCATTGGTGCCCAAGACATACGCCAAGGATTTTTTTAGTTTGAGCAAATTCTTTCACCACATCAAGGCAAATCCCTGCCGTATCAGGGTTGCCGGGGCCGGGGGATATCAAAATGCTTTCAAAATCGAGTTTTTTTAGCCCATCAATTGTAATCTCATCATTTTTAAAAACCCTTGGCTCAACCCCAAGTTCTCGCAAATATTGCACCAAATTGTAAGTAAAAGAATCATAATTATCTATCAAAATCACAGCCTTACCCTCCTTTTGCCTCTGAGAGAATTTATACAAAAAATATTCTGCGCCCTTGTAAGGTCTGATGGATAAAGAATTTTTTCTTTCAAATCACCATTATCAATCATTTGTTGGCGAAAAACACCGTTCAAAAGCCCGCAAGATATAGGGGGGGTATACATTTCCCCATCAATTTCAAGCACGATATTGGTTCTTGCACCTTCTGTGAGTTCTCCTTTTTCATTCACAAAAATCACATCATAAACCTCACCTGATTTGATTTTGGCCATAGCCTCCTCATACCAGGGGCGATATGTTGTCTTGTGATAAAGAAGCTTTTGTGTTGAATCAACAAAGGTGTCAGCAATCTCAATTTTATCAGTTTTTGACTCTGCTAATGCCAAATTTTGGACTTCGTACTCTCCATTTCGAGAAAGCAAAACCCGCACCATGCCGTTTTTTTGAGGTTTTAGCGAAAGTAGTTCTTCGTTGAATTTGAACCCAAGTTCACAAGCTGATTTTTGCATACGAAAAAAATGCTCATCCCCAAAAACAAACTCCCCATCTTGAGCCAAAAGAGTCTCCACAAGCTTAAATGAATCAGACGGGTCAAGGAATTTCATCTTAACAAGCGTCTCATCCCCCTCATCAAAAACTGAAGAATCCCAGACAATAGCCCCACCCACGCGATATTTGTAGTGGTTTTGTCCATTTTGTTTTTGCAAAATCCTTATCGGCACATTGAACACACACTCATCAGGCGTGATAAGCCCGATGGCCCCACAATAAATGTTACGCCTGCCCGATTCTTCTTGGTCTATGATTTTCATCGTACTGATTTTAGGCGCACCTGTTATCGACCCGCAAGGAAAAATCGCCTCAAACACATCATAAAGAGTCGCATCGTCGTGAATTTCTGCCGAAATAGTCGATGTCATAGTGTGAAGAGTTTTATGCGTTTCAATTTCAAAGAGTTTATCAACATTGACTGAGCCTGTTTTGGCGATTTTGCCAAGGTCATTACGCAACAAATCCACAATCATGACATTTTCTGCACGATTTTTGATATCATTTTGCAAAAATTTGATATTGGAAGCATCTTCTTTTGATGTAGCACCCCTTTTAACAGTGCCTTTCATAGGCTTAGTCGTTATCTTATTACCCTTTAAAGTAAAAAACAATTCGGGCGAAAAACAAAGCACTTCTTCATACTGATTTTTGATATAAGCGTTATAGGGGGTCTTTTGGTTGGACAAAATTTGATTGTACAAATCAAGCCCGTTTAAAGGTGAAAAAACACTATAATCATAGGTGTAATTCACCTCATAAGTATTGCCAAAAGCAATCTGATTTTTAATAGAAAGCAAAGG
>JAQUTS010000112.1 GCA_028694275.1 Candidatus Gastranaerophilales bacterium | reverse complement strand
TCTAGCCATTCGTATTTTTCAAAATTATTTTTAAAAATTGGTCGCCCATTAATTTGTTTTGGTGGATGTATAATTTCAACCTTTGCATCGATGACAATCTCTGCATTCATCTGCGTTTCAAGGAATTTAATATCCTCTTTCGGCAAATAATTTTTCACCGAATTCAAACTTTTCCTCCGCAGTTTTTGCTGTTTTTGAATTTTTTGTTTGTAATCTTCCAAATCTTTCACGTCTCCGAGAATTTTCGCCATCGGATGGGTCATTGCAACTCTTTTGGCGATACAAAGAAACTCGCCCTGTGTTGTGTGTACCATTATTTGGGAGAGATCAAACAGGCTGTATTTTATAAGGACCTTGCTTTTCAATCCATAAAGTCTGTCATCAAAATAATCACAGTTCAAAAAGCGAATTCCGTTACGCTGAATAGTTTTAACCTCGGTAGCAAGCATCAGGTCATTCAGAGTATCAGGATTGATGCTTTGTGTTTTTCGCTCATCCAAAACTTCTGAAATACTTTTATTTGGTGCGTTCGAGCAAGGTTGAGAATTTTTGAAATCTAACCACATATTTATCATTTTGATAGTTTCTTCAATTGTTGGAATATATTCGTTGTGAATATTTTTGTGAAACTTTTCATTCCGCATCAAATATGCAGGTTTGTTATCAATCGAAGAACCTATAAAAGATGGTAGCAGTCTTTCAAAGCCTTCTTGAAATTCTTTAAAAAATCTTTCGATAACTTTTGATCGGGCATTGTAAGGACGAGCAAAAACAGTTTGAATTCCAAGTTTTGAATATAGTCCTGAAAATCCAAGTTCATTAAAACCTCTATCATCGGTAAAATACTTTGCTCTGAAAGCTCTTCCGTTATCTTGATAAACTATTTTCGGAATCATATCAAGATTCAAAATTGATTGTCGAAGTGCAGAGGCAATGCACTGAGTATTTTCTTCAAGCATAATTTCATATCCGACCAAAGCTGTGGATTTCCAGTCAAGAAATCCTACAAGCATTGCTCGAATTGGTTTTCCTGTGAATGGATTTATCACTTGGAAATTTAATCTATGTCCATCTGCGACCAAAACATCTCCAACTTCTAAAAGTGAGGCATCGCGTTTCAAATATGGCTCAACCTTATCTGCAAGAGCTTTTTCACCGTCACGCATAAGGACCCATTTATCAAAATTGTTGTCCTTAAACCACTTTGCATATCTTCTAAAAGTGACATCGGCAGGAATGAAGCTCTGATTTTTTTGTTGCAGATTGTATTTTGTGAGAGAAATTGCTTTGCCAATTGAAATTCTGTTCGGGTGAAGCAGAAGACTCATGAAAATTTTGATTTCTTCATCTGTAAGACAGGTGCGATAGTCATTAATGCTCGAATATTTGTACTGCGGAAGAAGTTTTGTGTAATCTTCCGTGTCATTTAATTTTGATTGCCACCTGTGAAGTGAACCACGAGAGATTGTTCCGAGGATTTTTCGAAGATGAGCGTCTGAAGAATTGTGCATTTGAACAAAATCGTAATCTGCTTGCATCTTGTTTTTGACTTTTCGACGAAACTCTCTCCACTGATGAACTAAATCCATTCTTGCCAGAGCAATTTTCTTTGCTTGCTCCGGAATTATTGTTTGTGTCTCAAGATTATTGTCTGCCATGTCAAAACCTCTGTCATTTTGTTCTGACATTCATCACTCGTACTGAGATGGAAGTCAACTCCGCAGAAACATTTCGTATCAATCTCTGTGAGCAATTTTTTCTGTCTCAATTTTCGAGTTTTAAAAATGATATTTTTGCTCGCATGGAAGTTTTTTCACATCTGATGATGAATATTTTTCTTCCAAAGACAAAATATGACATGTCATTTTTGAAAATTTGCTATTGAGAAAAATTTGTTCGCTTCAAGTTGTGAATTTTTTGTCAGCAAGACAGAATCATTAAATTAAAATCGCATTTTGGATGACACAAAAAAAGAATTTGGAAAATTATTTTAAAAGTTTTGCTCCAAAGTCAAAAATGCTCATCAAAATCTGTGTTGATAAAATATTAAAGCAGAATTTTGTCTGTCATATTCAGAAATATTGTCATGAGAAAATTTTTTATGCCATTTTTTCTGAAAATTGTAATTCTCTGATAGACTTTTTCATCACCGAATAATTATTTGGAGAGAATTTGTCATATATGATGATGCACAAAGCAGAAATGGGAAATTTATTCTTTAAATTTCTTTCCAAAGCGAAAAAATGTTCATCTAATTTTGCATTGACATGATTTATAAACGGAATTTCTCCGTTTTGAATTTTTTTATACTGTAATTTTCTCTTAAAAATCTTTTTCAGAAATAATTTTTGATAATTTTAAAATTTGAAAAGCAAATTTTTTTATCAGATGACACTTTTTTGATTTTTTGAGAAATAATCAGCAGTCAATTTTATGCAATTTATATTTTTTACCATCACAAAAAATTTTATTATAGAATTTCTGATGAAAAGTTGATAATTTAAAAATTATTTATCAAATATTTGATACTAAAATAATTTTTATCATGATTTTTGAGCAATTTTATTATTATTAAATTTTATTCTTGAACAAAAAGTCTCTTTTTAAATAATGTTCTCTGTTTTTTGTCCAAAAAATATTTTCTTTTTTATTTTTTTATACAATTTCAAAAATTTATTAATTGAAAAATCAGTTTTGAGGAAAAATCAGCAAAACTTTTTCTATAATTTTCAGATTTTGAAGTTTTTATCCAAAAATTGTGCTGAAAAATCTTTTCTACAAGATAAATTTTGTCACTTTTGCTCCTGAAAAAGTTTTTTCAGTCGTTTTTTAAGATATTTTTGATGTTATCTGAGAAAAAATATCGGATTTTAATAAAAAAGAAAAATTTTTAACTTATTTTTCTGATTTTTAAAGAAAAAGAAGAAAATTTACCTCACATCTCCATCTTAAAGAGAAATTTTAGCATCTCATTTTGCAAGATAGGCTTGTTCAGGCGGTTTTAGGAATTGGACAAAAAGGCAGAAATAGTGCAAGTTTTAGGCAATAATAGTGCAAATACTATCCGATTTTAGTGCAAAAAATGTGTGATAAATTGTAAGAATCTGGCAAAATCTGCAAGAATATGCGGGCACATCTCACAATAATAAAATAGCCTCAATTGAGCATAGTATAAAGCTTTCAGCTATTAAAACCCCATGTCGTTCTGCATGAAAAGGTATAGTTCTGCATGAAAAGGTATATCAATAATCCGAAAACTCAACAGAAAACTGCCTCTTTATCCCTCTTACTAAAAAAAGCCCACTTGCGTGGACTTTTCTTAGTGGCGGGGATGACGAGGCTCGAACTCGCGACCTTCTGCGTGACAGGCAGACACTCTAACCAACTGAGCTACACCCCCATAATTTGCCATATAAAATTTTCAATTTCATCAGTCACAGCTTAATGAGTTGAACTCCTTTGGAAACTGATACGCACCCCTCATATGCGGTTGCTCAAATGATTATAAAATACACAAAAAAATTTTGCAACACTTCTTTTGCTATTCATCACAAGAGATTCCGCCAATCTAACTTACGCAAAATTTTCGATACAAATAAAGAGCCGACCTTTATTAAGGTCGGCATTAAGGAGAGTATATGCAGGTCGGTAACTTCTAACGAAATTACTGACCGCCTAGAAGTTTTAAGGCTAACGCAGGTAATTGATTAACCTGTTGTAGCACTTGTGTAGTTGATTGTTGCAAGATTTGCAGCCTTGTCATTTCTGCTGTGTCTTTTGCAATATCAGTATCTCTGATTGCAGACTGTGAACTGGTCAAGTTTTGAGTCATTGCATCAAGATTTGCCAATACAGAGTCCATTCTGTTCTGCATACTACCAATTTTGGACCTTGCTCTTAGCAAAGTATCAAGAGCAGAATCAACAGAATCCATATATGCTCTCGCTGCATCTGCATCCCAGGTTGCACCGGAAGCAGTCATTACTGAATCAAGAGCCAAGCCTGTTACTGTCAAACTTCCGCTGAATGCTGTTGAAATATCAATAGTATTAGTTGAAAGAGCAGAATCAGGACCTGTCTGAATTCTTAAACCCAAAGCTGATAATGAACCATCCAAAAGTGGAGTGTCATTAAACTTACTTGTTTGAATAACACGATTCATATCTGTTAAACGTTCTTTGATCTCATCCAAGATATAAGTTCTTTCAGAACTTGAATAAGTTGCTGTTGCAGCTTGAACGCTCAATTCTCTGATTCGTTGCAAAGAATCTATCATAGACTCAAGCCCTGAATCAGCGATGTTTAAAGCATTCACGCCGTCTTTTGTATTATTTATAGCTTTCTGATAGCCGTTCAATTGAACTTTCAGCTTTTCAGAAATAGATAAACCCGCAGCATCATCTTTGGCAGAATTAATCTTGGCACCCGATGATAATCTCTCAAATACTTTTTGCAAGCTGTAGGTATTATCTGTCAGGCTTCGTTGCGCAATTAATGATGCGACATTTGAATTGATTACAACTGACATTTTACTCTCCTTTATGTTTTTTGTTCACATCCGTGTAAGTTGTTCTTTTTCAGATATTTTTTGTATCGAACTTAAGTTTACATTCTTTAATACTTTGGTTTGTAAAAAAACTCCGGCACTACTCCATAAAAGCACTCTGTCAAAGACTTACAAGGTCTTAAGAGTGCCTTTTGAGTAATCATTCAAATAGAGTAGAAGATGTGTTTGTAATAAACTAAAATAAAGGTTTAAATAGCTATAAATAGGGATTTTGAGTATGCCTCAGTTTTTAATCAAAACTCAAAACATAAAAGAAAACACAATAGAAATATCTGACAAAGCCGATTTAAAGCACTTATCAGAGGTTTTAAGAAACAAAACAGGTGATGCCATAACCTTTATTGATGAAAATGAAATTATTTATAAGACAGAAATAATCTCAATTTCAAAACAAAATCTTGTTGCAAAAATCCTTCATTCTGAAAAATCCATACGTTCTTTAAACACAGATATAACACTCATTCAAAGCGTAATAAAATCATCAGCACAAGACTACACAGTACAAAAAGCCACAGAAATGGGCGTAAATACGATAATTCCTATAATAACAAAACACACTGTTATCAAATTTGAAAACGAAAAAGATAAGGCAAAAAAACTCGAAAGATGGCAAAAAATAGCACAAGAAAGCTGCAAACAATGCGAAAGAGCAAAAGCTCCCGCCATAGAGCAGATTCAAACACTCAATAGCCTTGATCTATCAACCTTTGGGATAAAAATAGCCTGTGTTGAAAGAAGTGCTAAAATGAATCTAAAAGAATGCCTAAGGCAAACCCCCTATAAAATAGGCCAGAAAATAGCCGTATTCATAGGCCCTGAAGGGGGATGGAGCGATGAAGAATTAACTTTTTTCGAAAAAAACGACATAGCGCAGGTTTCTTTGGGCAACTTGATTCTAAGAGCTGAAACAGCCCCTATAAGTGCCATTGCAGGAATAATTTATGAATATGAATAGCCCTAACAACCAAATAATAAAAGATCTTATGCCCGATGGGGCCAAAGCATACATTGTAGGCGGCTTTATCAGGGATAAAATACTTGATGTGCCAACCTTCGATATAGATTATGCGATTTTGGGCACAGATACAATCCAACTTGCAAAAGCTTTCGCAAATAAAGTCAAAGGGCATTTTGTCTTGCTTGATTCCATAAACGAAATTGCACGCGTAGTTATGCCTGATAAAAAAAACTTCGTTGATTTTGCCAAATGTGTCGGAAAAACAATAGAAGAAGACCTTTCAAGGCGTGATTTTTCGATAAATGCAAT
>JAQUTS010000111.1 GCA_028694275.1 Candidatus Gastranaerophilales bacterium | reverse complement strand
AAAGAAAATGATCTTTCCGACAAAACTTTTGAAGCTATCTTAAAACCTGCTTTGGACAAAATGCTTATGATGGATGAAATTCTATCAGTAATGCCCGGCAGAAACACTACATACGCAGGAGACGAGTACGGTGCCACAGGCTATGAGACTCCAAGTAAAAACATCTACGCACAAAACAGAAACGTAGCCCACCGTGAATGGGCTAAAGGCAAAGACGGAGAAAGAAAACAATTCATAGAAGAATATTACGATAAAAAACAAGCAATAAATGAAAGAAGAAAATACAATAAAACTGACAAAGCATTATCCCCATTGTCAAATGGTGAAACAGTCATGTTATCAACAAACAATGCCAATGTTATGGCAATGTTCAGATACAACAAACTTTCAGAACTAATTTGTCTGGTTCACTCACCTGAAGCCGGCTCTTTGGACAAAATAACTATTGACCAAAATAAAGACGGCGCAGTTGTTGTAGGATTAGCCGGCGGCCTTGCGGTTGGAACTTGCTTCAAAGACATAAAAGAAAAAGGTAGTGCAATCTTTGGCGTATGTGAAGAATACGGCGAAAAGACATTGCGAAAATTCTCAAGTATGGAAGAATACAAAAACTACAAGCCTGGTCAATCAGCCAATTTTATTGAAAAATTCGAACTTCCAAAAGGCAGCGCAACAACAATTTTGAAAAAAATCTCAACCGCATTCAAAGGTTCTCACGGGATTGGACAAAATCAAAACCATATCAAAATCCAAGCATACTTAAACAGCAAACAATATCTAAATACAAACAACAGACAAAAAGCTATTTAATACGGTAAATACGGGACAAACAAAAAGAGAAGCTTGTTGCTTCTCTTTTTTATTTAATCAAAACAACAGGATTTGTCTTCAGCTCTGTGAGTGAAGCGAACTAGAGATGAGGATGCCCGAAAGGGTAAACCGTTGGTTCAACCTGGAGAACGATTTTAGTAATAAAATCGGAACGACAGGATTTGTCTTCAGCTCTGTGAGTGAAACGAGCTAGAAATGAGGATGCCCGAAAGGGTAAACTGTTGGTTCAACCTGGAGAACGATTTTAGTAATAAAATCGGAACGACAGGATTTGTCTTCAGCTCTGTGAGCGAAGCGAGCTAGAGATGAGGATGCCCGAAAGGGTAAACCGTTGGTTCAACCTGGAGAACGATTTTAGCAATAAAATCGGAACGACAGGATTTGAACCTGCGACCCCTACCACCCCAAGGTAGTGCGCTACCAAGCTGCGCTACGTCCCGATTTTATTATCAAATTGTAAGTATTTGCTTGTCAGCGCACAAGTGCTTTTTTACACTTCTCGCAAGCTATACGCTCGCTCGGGCTGCGCTACGCCCCGATTTTATTATTAAATTGTAAGTATTTGCTTGTCAGCGCACAAGTGCGGTTTTTTACACTCTCGCAAGCTCTACGCTCGCTCGGGCTGCGCTACGCCCCGATTTTATTATTAAATTGTAAGTATTTGCTTGTCAGCGCACAAGTGCGGTTTTTTACACTTCTCGCAAGCTCTACGCTCGCTCGGGCTGCGCTAATCACCCGATTCCAAATAAAATATTATTAAAAACATACTCGGTTTTCAAGGATTAATCTCTTTGTCTTGAACCAAAAACTCTCCACGCCCAATACGCAAGTTCCAACAATGAATATAAAGCAGCCGCTATATAAGTAAAAGCCGCAGCAGTAAGAACTTTCTTACCACCCGAAATCTCCTCACCCTCGAGTAAATACCCACCGCTAGCGAGAGCCTTGACAGCTCTTTGAGAAGCATTAATCTCAACAGGCAATGTCACAAGCTGGAACAAAAACACACTTGCATAAAAAACCAAACCAACAATTGCAATCTGATCCCCAAAGCCAAACCCTGAAGCAGAACGCAGCATAATACCTATAATCATAAGCCAAGGACCGAGCATTTGCCCAAGCATCACAGCAGGAAACAAGCCTGAACGAATTCTCATCGGCAAATAACCTTTGTTATCCTGTATGGCATGCCCAACCTCATGGGCTGCAATCCCAAGAGCAGAAATACTTCTTCCGTGATAAATATCTTCTGACAAGCGCACAACCTTATCGCGCGGATCATAATGATCAGACAACTCGCCTGGAGTCGACTCAACACAAACATCCGAAATATTATTCGTCGCCAAAATCTTTCTTGCAACATCAGCACCGCTCAAGCCAACCCTTACAGGCACTTGAGTAAAATGCTTTTAGGTACTTCTGACCCAAAGCTGAGGCAGTCCAGTCAACAAAAGCCTAAACAAAGCTAACATCAAATATGTACTGTCAAAAAACATATCGTTCTCCTTTATCAAAATTTATTCAAAAATCTGACCTGTTTTTACTTGCACCCCATTAGCCCAGTCAAAAGCATTCATAGCTTTTTTGTTCGGAGGTTGCAGATTCTTAATTAAAAGTATACCCTTTTTAGTTTGTATTTGTATTCCTTCTTTAGATATTTTTAATATTTCACCAACACACCCTGTTGTAATTTCATCAATCACATCAGAAGCTAAGATTTTGATATTATCACCTCTAAATGGAAGGAAAACACAAGGCCAAGGCTGCATTCCACGAATAAAGTTATGCAAAGTCAAAGCATCCAAATCAAAATTCAAAAAGCCATCTTCTTTTTTAAATTTATTAGCAAAAGTAACTTTTGACTCGTCTTGTTTTTTAGGTGTGATTTTTTCAAAATTCAAAATAGTTTCTGCCAAAAGCTCACCGCCGCAATCAGAAACCCTAAGAGCAAGTTCTGGAGTCGTCATAGAAGGCGTAATTTCTATCTCTTTTGTCAAAAGCATATCACCGGCATCCAAAGCCAAAACCGTCAACATCGTCGTAACGCCTGTTATTTTTTTACCATCAACTATGGCTCTTTGTAATGGATTTGCACCTCTGTACTCAGGCAATAACGAAGCATGAAGGTTAATTGTTCCGTATTTTGGAATATCCAAAACTTCTTGGGACAAAATTTGCCCAAAAGCCACAGTAACAAAAAAATCAGGCTCCAATTCTTTTAACTTTTCCATCAAAACTGTATCTTTTCTGATGGATTCTGTTTGAAAAACTTCAACACCTTTTGACTCCGCCAAAACTTTAACCGGTGGAGACATAAGTTTGTGCCCGCGCCCTGATGGTCGATCGGGCTGAGTTACAACGGCCAAAACCTCAACAAAATCAGAGGCTATAAGATATTCCAAAGGAGAAACTGCAATATCAGGAGTCCCCATAAAGACTATTTTCATTCAGGCAGCTCCTGAGATTGCACTTTAGAAATTTGATCTTCCAACTCAGGTTCATCAATCAATTTTTCACTTTGAATGGGAGGCAAATTATGCTCTTTTAAAACACTGTCTGTTTCAAAACGATTTCTTGCATGATCAACGAACAAAACCCCGTCCAAATGATCAAATTCATGCTGAATTGCCCTAGCCAAAAGGCTTCCGTCTGTAGCTTCAAGAACAAAAGAACGCCCTGAAGAATCCATCGCCTTCACTTTTACATTCGCATATCTGCGTACATTCGTATAAGCTTCAGGGAAGCTCAAGCAGCCCTCATAGCTATTTACTGCACCTTCTTTTTTGATAATTTTGGGATTTATAAAAACAATCGGATTTGGAGGAGCATCTTCATCAGCCACATCAATGACAAATACTCTGAGATTTTCACCGATTTGCGGAGCTGCAAGCCCCACACCGTTAGCAGAATACATAGTATCGCGCAAGTCTTTAACTAATGTTTTTATCTTTGAAGAAACCTTGTGGACTTCTTTAGACGGAGTTCTTAAGATTTCATCGCCATAAACTAAAATTTTTCTAATCGCCATTTTACACCTTATTAAATCTATACATTTATAATATAATTTTATATGAAAAGTTTCAATTTGGTAGTATTTTTAAGAAATGATAGAAATTAACACCTCAAAAATCGAAGAAGCAATAAAAACGCTTTGCAAAAAATCCGCAACGTGCCTTGATAAAAACACATTCATGCTTTTGCAAAATGCCTATTACAATGAACAAAATACCACCTCAAAAGAAATTTTGGGGCAAATATTGCAAAATGCATATATCGCAAACAAAAACCAAAGACCCATTTGCCAAGACACAGGACAAGTTATAGTGTTTTTAGAAATCGGACAAGATGTCCACATAACAGGAAAAAGTCTAAATTCTGCCATACAAAATGCCGTAGGTGAATGCTATACAGAAAATTATTTCAGAAAATCAATCAATACTTGTATTGAAAGAGAAAACACCCACAACAATGCGCCTGCAATAATTCATTCAGAGATTGTCGATGGTGAGCAAATAAAAATAACTGTCTGCCTAAAAGGCGGCGGCTCTGAAAACATGAGCAAAAGTGCAATGCTATATCCCGCACAAGGAATAGATGGGATTCTCAATTTTGTATTAAACACAGTAAAAGTTGCCTCTTCAAAATCTTGCCCCCCAATTGTCATTGGAATAGGCATAGGAGGAAACCTTGAGCAATCAGCGATAAATTCAAAAAAAGCCCTCATTCTTGACAGAAAAAGAACAAAAAAAGAAGAGGAATTTTTGCAAAAAATCAACACCCTCAATATCGGAGCGTCAGGAAAAGGCGGCAACACAACAGCCATAGATCTAAAAATAATCGAAGCCCCCTGCCATATTGCCTCTTTGCCCGTATCAATAAGTTTAAACTGCCATGCATCAAGACATTCATCCGCAATTATAGGGCAACAAATCTGTTATAATTTTGAAAAATACGAAATAGACAAAATCACATGCACTGATTCGCCCAAAGAAATATCAACAGAAGATATTGAAAGTATAAAAAAACTTAAAACAGGCGAAAAAATTCTTCTTACAGGCAAAATATACACAGCCCGCGATGCAGCCCACAAAAGGCTTTTAGAAGATAAACAAAAACCATTCGAAATAAAAAATTCGATAATATTCTACGCAGGGCCTTGCCCGGCAGCCCCGGGGGAAGTAATAGGCCCAATAGGCCCAACAACATCAACAAGAATGGATGATTACACAGAAGAATTACTCAAAAAAGGTCTTATTGCCACGATAGGCAAGGGCGAAAGACGTGATGACATAATAAAAGCGCACCAAAAACACGGTGCCATATATCTATGCGCAACAGGCGGTGTAGCTTCGCTTTTGGGACAATGTGTCAAAAATTGCAAACTCATCGCGTATGAGGATTTGGGGCCTGAAGCAATATATGAACTTTACGTAGAAAAAATGCCACTTTTTGTTGCTTGTGGTAATATAAATGAGGAAAATTGACATAAATAGAGGGCATCATGAAACAAAAGTTAGAGAGTATTAAAGAGCAAGCTCTAAAAGAACTTGAAACCGTTGAAGATTTAAATAAACTAGAAGAAATCAATATAAAATTTTTGGGAAGAAAAGGTGAACTAAATGAAATCAAAAAAAGCCTAAAAGATCTCCCAAATGATCAAAAACCATTAATAGGCGGACTTGCAAACAAAATAGCAAACCAAATTGAAGAAATCATCAAAGAAAAGCATGAACACCTTTATCAAAAAGAATTAAACAAAAAACTTCAATCGGAAAAAATCGACATAACTTTGCCCGGTGATTTTATTCCGCAAGGAAAAATTCACCCTTTAACATCAACAGTGAACGAAATTGTAGAGATTTTCCAAGGATTAGGATTTTCACTTGTAGAAAAGCAAAACTCACCTGAAGTAGAAACAGAGCACTACAACTTTGATATGCTCAATTTCCCTCCTGATCACCCTGCAAAAGACATGCAAGACACATTCTACACGCAAATTGCACCGAATGTTGTGCTTCGCTCTCAAACATCAAACTCCCAAATCCATGAAATGGAAG